>JAHBAD010000151.1 GCA_018385395.1 Treponema sp. | reverse complement strand
ATAATGTTGTCTTTGATGATTTTGTAGTCATCGGTAAAATCCATGCCGGAAGAAGTGATGATATGCTCAACTTCCGAAATGACCTGAGCATCGGATTTTTGGTAATCTTTTGCAAAGGCCTCTACCTGGTGGCGAGTGTCGGCATCCATGGTATTCAAAAGACTGTTAGCATCTTCTGATTCCTGCCCGAGATAAGCAATTGCCTTTGCAAAGCTTGTGACGTACATTCGGCTGACATAATCCATCAGAACTTTACGGGTTCCTCTTGTAATATCATCCATTGCTTTTTCGACCATAAACTGAGCCTTTTTGGCTTCAACAGAAACATCTCTTTTCATAAGCATAGCCTCCTTTGTATATCATAAATATACGACAGACAGACTATCATGATGAGATAGTCTGAAAATGAAGGATGAAAAAAGTTAAATTATAGAGCATCTTTAATGACCGAATGAGCATTACTTCAGTGAAGCAACCTAATGTCTGTAAATTACGAAACATTTTCGTAAATTATTTTCGTAAAATTGCATATTTTCGTAAAATGTGTTGTTATTTTCTTAAAACCGCTGATTTAGGAGTACTCTTCTGTCAATAAATAGCCCAATCGAAATTGAGATTTAAGCAGACTTTTTATATCGCATAGCAGAACCACCGCGGAGGAATAGTGCGGAGCAATATATGAGACTGCGACAGCCTTCGGGGAAAAGAAAAAGTTGGAACTGAATGGGAATTACTGATGCTGGGATATGATTTCAAGCAGTTGATTCGATTAATGAACACCTAAAAAAACAATAAACGAAAATCCACAAAATTCATTTAAGCATAAAAAAGGCTGCCCTTTATTATTGAAAATATTTCAACTTTAAGGACAGCCCCTTTTCTTTTCTACTCTACAGTAACCGATTTTGCCAGGTTACGTGGTTTATCTGGATCAAAGCCTTTCAGAATTGCACAGTAGTAAGCAAAAAGCTGGGCCGGGATTACAGTTGTAAGTGAAGCGAGGACATTTGAAATCATTGGGATTTTGAATGTTTCATCAACTTTACCTGCAAAGGCGTCTCCGTCATCCTGTGTGATAACCAGAGTTGCAGCGCCGCGTGAGCGAACTTCTACAATGTTTGAACCGATTTTATCGTAAAGTGCCGGTTCAGATGCAATGGCTACAACCAGAGTTTTTGTATCGATAAGGGCGATAGGTCCGTGTTTAAGTTCACCGGCAGCAAAAGCTTCGGAATGCATGTAAGAAACTTCTTTAAGCTTCAGGGCGCTTTCAAGGCTTGTTGCACTGTCGAACTGACGGCCAATATAGAAAATCTTATCTTTGTTGTACTGCTTAGAAGCAAATTTCTGAATAACATCTTTTGTTTCAAGAATCTCAGTAACTTTTGCAGGAACTGTTTCAAGTTCTGTCAGGATTTCAGATACTTTTTCATCTGAAAGAGAGCCGCGTTCTTTACCGGCTTTGATTGCCAAAAGATATAGACACATAAGCTGTGTTGTGTAGGCTTTTGTAGAAGCAACGGCAATTTCAGGCCCTGCCCAGGTGTAGATGACTTCATCAGCTTCACGGCTTACAGTTGATCCAACAACGTTTGTAATGGCAATAACTTTGAGTCCCTGTTTTTTTGCAAGGCGCATTGCCATAAGTGTGTCGGCTGTTTCACCAGACTGACTGATAACGATGAAAATATCATCTTTGTTCAGAATAGGATCCCGGTAGCGGAATTCCGAAGCAACATCTACTTCAACATTCAGGCGGGCAAGCTTTTCAAATGCATATTTTGCAACAACCCCTGCATGGTAAGCGGTACCACAGGCGGTAATAACAACGCGCTTTGCATTCTTCCAGATGTTGTCAGCTTTCATTTCTTCAAAATTTACATCAACAGGCTTTCCGCTTCCGTCTTTTACCATGCGTGGACGCATTGTATCTGTAAGTGCCTTTGGCTGTTCATGAATTTCTTTAAGCATGAAGTGGGGGTAACCGTTCTTTTCTGCGGCATCAACATCCCATTCAACGTGCTTAGGTTCTTTTTTGATTTTTGTTCCTTCAAAGTTGAAAATATCAACATGATCTGTATACAGGACAGCGATTTCTTTTTCATCAAGGTAGTAAACGTCGCGAGTGTGTTCCAGAAGAGCCGGAACGTCAGAAGCGATAAAGTTTTCGTCTTTTCCAAGACCAACAACAAGAGGGCTTTCTTTGCGGGCACAAAGAAGGCGGTCAGGGTAATCTTTACAGATAACTCCGAAAGCATATGAACCTTCAAGGCGGTGCAGAGTACGGAGTAAAGCCTTGAAAATATCTTTTTCAATCTGATAATAATAATCAACAAGATGAGCAACAACTTCTGTATCTGTCTGGCTGCGGAAAACAACGCCCTGGCTCTGGAGCCATTCTTTAAGGTCGGCATAGTTTTCGATGATTCCGTTATGAACAACAGCAATTGTTCCTGAAACGTTTGTATGTGGATGAGCGTTGATATCGTTTGGTTCACCGTGTGTTGCCCAGCGAGTATGTCCAATACCAAGATTGCCGCGAACAGTTTCTTTTGCTACCAGTTCTTCAAGAAACTTAAGGGCACCTTTAGCTTTGCGAACAAGCACGTTTTCTCCGTCCAGGACAGCAATTCCAGAAGAGTCATAACCGCGATATTCAAGTTTTTTAAGACCGTTAATCAGTACCTGATCGGCCTCTTTATTTCCTACGTAACCTACAATTCCGCACATAATTATTCCTTATTATAAATACTTTTTTATAAGTTTATCAGTTTTCAAAATAGTTGTAAAATGGAATTAATGAAAGCGGTCAGAATTCACGATTATCCGGCTGATAAATTACAGAATTTCCTCAGATTAAACGAAAAAAGCTGTGTTCAGTTGTGTGCCGGAATCCGTAAAAACGAAAATGGAATTTATGTTCTGACTGATGAAAAAAATGGCGAAATCTGGGGCGTGATTTCTACAGATCACAGTATTTATCACTGCCTTCCAAAACTTAAAGGACCAGATCCTGAGTTTGAGATTTGTTTTTACAGTCTGATTGGGGAAAAAATAAACTCGGTTGTAGGTGATAAGACTGGGACAGAAGTGATTGTTAATCTTCTTAAAAAGAAAGGTTTAAAAGATATATGTACAAATGAATATTTTTTAATGACAAAGGAAGATGATTCAGCTCTTCCGCCTCCGGCTTCCCTTTTGAGTATGGGAGAAGAAATTATATGCTGTAATAGAACACATGCAGATGATTTATATGACCTTCAGTTTCATTATTTGAAAGAGGAAGTGATTTTGCCGGGGAAAAAAACAAGTGACCTTTATGTCCGCTCGAATGTTAAATCAATTTTGAAAAATCAGAAAGTATTTGTAATTGAAAGTGACGGGAAGTTTGTTTCCAAAGTAAATACAAATGCTATTGGCTGGGACTGGGTTCAGATTGGCGGAGTTTATACGGATCCGCTTTACCGCAGAAACGGTTATTCACTTTGCCTTCTTTCGGCACTTTGCCGGCGCATAAATAAACAGGGCCGGAAGTGCGTCCTTTTTGTGAAAAAGAAAAACGCCCCGGCCCTTAAGTTATACGAAAAACTGGATTTCAAAAAATCCGGTGAATTTCAAATCACTTATTTTGAGTAACCCATTCCGCAGATTGTGAAGGCTTTAGATTCATCACCATCTGCCATTTTGATTTGGACAGTGTGCTTTGCAGAATCGAATTCATCAATAACGACAGTTTCAACACAGTTGTTCCAGCCGTCGCCTGTAAAACCATTTACTGTTTTTATAAGATTTCCATCAACGTAAATATCAGCTTTTCCACTTTTAACACCGGCCCATGAACCAAAGTTTTTGTAAACGAGAACAAGGTTTCTGCAGTCAATTTCCATTGTAAGAGCAGAATTTCCGCTTCCAGGCTTGTGGTACCAGTTGTTAGGGAAATCGCCTTTGTTTGTTTTTTTCAGGGTTTGTGTCTGACCATCTTTTGAATTGAAATCTCCGGCAGTGATTTTTACGTTTTCATCATCGCCAAGAATCTGATGGAAGCCTTTGAATGATTTGCGTTTTTTGTAGTCTGATGGAACAGGGGCTGCTTCATCAGCATCGGCTTTATCAGCAATGTCCAGAACGTTCATAAGAGCAGCACACATAATTGCGTGACCGTCTTTTGTAGGATGAACAATGTCTGTGAAATATTGTTCATCAGTAAAAGAATTAAGACGATTGTTGATTGCATCCTGAACGCTTACCTGAGGAATCTGGTAGTGGTTTGCAACCAGAGTCATCTGAGTCTGAGTGTTGGGATATTTTGCTGCAGAGTAAAGAGCAATTACACAGGCTTCAGGATTTGCTTCAAGTCCGTTACGGATAAGCTGTTCAAAGCAGCGCTGGTTTGTTGGTTCACCGCCATCGTTTACTGCAAATTCAATTACAAGAAGATCCGGTGTGTGACCAAGAACTTCGACAACATCCTGATTGTAACGAACAAGTCCTACAACGGATGATGTTCCCGAAAGACCAGCTCCGCAGAAAGTAACATTTGTGGCACCAGCTGGTGAATAAGTGTTTCTGATTGCTTTTGAAAACTGGTAAGCATAACCGTCGCGGAAATCGGCAGGACCTGCACCTTCTGTTACAGAACCACCGATACATGCAACGTAAACCTGTTCGCCTGAGCGGACTTTTTCCAGGAACTTCTTAACACGGTAATTGTTTCCTTTGTTCACAACAGATTTTTCCATCATTGTTGCAAAAACAGTGTCAGAAATGTTGAGGGGGTTGTTTGATTTTGCCGGTTTTGATTCGGCAGCTGGTTTGGGAGAATCTGATTTGCCTCTGTTTGAGGCACAGGCAGACAGAACCAAAGCGGCAGCAAGTAATGCAGCCACGGCTGGAGAGTTGTGTTTTTTCATTGTATTGTTTTCCTTTCCGGCCAGATTATGCGCTGCCCGGTCCGCAGATTACCTGTTTATTTTGAATATGCAATACCTTCAATTGTGAAAGGCTTGGCTTCATCTCCAGAAGCCATGCGGATTTCAACTACGTGATGTTTGCATTCATTTTCTTTGATGAAGCTTTTGAAGTTACTTGTGTTCCAGCTTTCTTTGCTTCCGTTTAATGTATCTTCAACTTTTCCATCAATCAGAACTTCGGCAGTTCCGCATCCTGTTCCTTTGTAAATTATCAGAATGTTTTTACAGTCCAGTTCAATTCTAAAGGCGTCATTTTCTGCAGGAATGTTTTTAAGATTTTCAGAAACACGGCCAGGTTTCATCCAGTTGTAAGGATAGCTTAAAAGATCGTTTGCCGGATGCTGTGGTTCAAAATCTCTTTCTGTGAAACTTCCGCATGAAAGTTTTACGTTTGAATCTTCTTTGTAGCCTGGAGCATAGTCCGGGAGAATCTGAGTAAAGCCGCTGAAGCTTGAATCTGAAACTTTGTAGTCAGTTGGGATTGAATTTGGAGTATCTTCTGCATCTTTATCAATCTGATTAATAAGATTCATAAGACAGTCGGTCATAATTGTGTGTCCCATTGTTGAAGGGTGAACGTAATCAACATAAAAAACAGAATCGGTACTCAGGTCGAATTCGCCGTTGTTGTTGTCTACGGCATTCTGGATGCTGACCTGCTGGATTCCGTAATGTTCGCCAACCGAAATTTTTTCCACCTGACTGTTTGTGTAAGGAGCGGCAGAGTAAAGCCCGATTACGGCGCATTCCGGGTTTCCACTAAGTCCTTTACGGATCAGTTCTTCGAAGCCGCGGATATTTTCTGTTCCGGCTTCGTCATTAACTGCAAATTCAATAATGAGAAGATCTGGTGCGTGACCGGTTTTTTCAATAACGTTCTGTGCGTAACGAACAACGCCTTCTGCTGAACCTGTTCCACCAAGACCGCACGGATTCATAAGTATATTGCTGCCACCTGGATTCAGTGCGGCCTGCAGCTTTTTATGGAACTGATAAGCATAGCCGTCGCGGAAACTTGCAGGTCCGCCGCCTTCTGTAATTGAACCGCCAAGAGGAGTGTAGTAAACAGTTTCACCTTTGCGGATTTTTTCAATTACTTTCTTCATGCGCCAGTTGTTGCCTTTTGAAACAAGAGATGCGTTAATCATCTTTGCGTAAGTTTCATCTTTGACGTTGAAAGGGCGTGAATAAATGTCGTAGTTTTTCTGATTTGTTTCTATATAAGTGATGTCGCCGAATTCTTTTTTAGAATCACCCCAGAATTTTGCTTTTGAAAGATCAAGATCAGTTTCTTTTCCGTCAATAACAACCGAAACAGATTTGAAAATAATTTCTTTCATTTTCAGACTATACTTTGGCATTAAAAATGTAAGTTCATTTGCGGAATTACATTCCTGATTAATGAAATTTTTTACAGTGGCATCAATTGAAATATCGAAATCACCATATTTGAAAGTGTCTCCGCCTGCAAGGAATTCAGTGTACTTTGGCGTAGACATTTGAATGCTATTATTAGAAAGATAAAACAGAAATCCTGTATAGCTCAGGTTGATTCCTTTTACTTTGATAGAGAGTGATTTTCCACGGGGAAGAACTGTGGGAAGCGAAAGTGAAAAGCCATCTGCTTCGTGAACATAAAGAGAATTTGAGATAATCATATTGTTTTCCTGCCTTTACTACATTATATGCTAGTATGCCAGTTTTACAATAAGGGAAGAAACTTATTAGTTTTTGGAGATTTTATTTGTGCCATACGTAAACTGCAGCTTTCTTTCCATTAACAAGAACATCATTTCGGATATCGGCTGCTTTGTATGCGGGCGTTGCCACAGCGTTATGGGGGGGCTGTCCCCCTTGGGCGCGAATTTCTGCCGTTCCTTCGGAAACGGCGTTATGTGCGGCCTGCCCCTCTGGGGCGCAAAGGTTAGCCGTTCCTTCGGAAACAGCGTTATGTGCGGGCGTTGCCACGGCGTTATGTGCGCTTGCCACGGCGTTATGTGCGGCCTGCCCCCCTGGGGCGCAAATGTCAGACGTTCCTTCGGAAACGGCGTTATGGCGGGCAGCGGCGTTATGTGCGGGCGTTGCCACGGCGTTATGGGGGGTCTGTCCCCCTGGGGCGCGAATATCAGACGTTCCTTCGGAAACGGCGTTACGGGCGGGCGTTGCCACGGCGTTATGTGCGGCCTGCCCCCCTGGGGCGCGAATGTCTGTCGTTCCTTCGGAAACGGCGTTATTGCGGGCAGCGGCGTTATGGGCGCCGGCAAAACTTGAAGCGTCAAAGGCAGCTTCGAACACTTCTTTTGCCGCCGTAAGAATACAAAGGCTTGCCCCGGGTTTTGTAACGCGGAACATTTCTTTGAGCATGCCGTCATAAAGAGCGCGGAGCTTTTTGTCGTCCCGCAGGTCTCCCTGCCAGAAGCCCCATGGCGGGTCCGTAATGACACAGTCTACGCTGTTGTCTTCTAAATAAAAGAGGTTTGTTGCATCGGCCTGGCGGCACCCTTTCAGTTTCTTTGCAAGGTCACCGTCAAGTTCAGATGCAAGGATCTGGGCCTTTGGATACATTTGGGCCAGGCGTTTTACAATACCGCCGTGACCCGCAAAAGGGTCCAACAGAACAGGGCGCTGGGCGTCATTGGGTGTGTCGCTGGGGGCACCTGTGGAGGCGTCATGTGCACCGGTCGGAGCAGCGGACCCATTGTATCGGGTTGCTGTCGCCTTTGCGCCTGGGCATAGGGTGGTGTCGCCGGTCGGGGAAGTGGCCCCATTGTTTTGAGTGGCTGTCGCCTTTGCGTCTGGGCATAGGGTGGTGTCGCCGATCGGAGCGCCGCCCCCATTGTTTCGGGTTGCTGTTGCCTTTGCGCTGGACGCCTTGCGGAGCTCACCGTCTGTGTCGGCGAAAGCCGCCAGCAGTGTGACGAACTCTGGGCGCAGTTCGCCTTTTTCAAGATATTTTTCTGTGCTCTGCTTTTTTGTCATGCGAAGGGCAAAGCAGGCATAACCGTTAGTTCGGGTTAAAAACCAGAACTCTGTGTCGCCGCCAAGGCGGTCAGGTTTCATGCCGGTAGCTTGAGAAATCTGCTTTTCAACATTTGCCATGACATTTTTGTTTACGGATGTAAAAACATTTGCCTGGCTGAATCGAAGGCGGAAAGTTTTATAATGCTGCTTTGTGATTTCAGGAATGAGCTGGTCAGGGATGCGAATTTTATTTGCCATGACTTCAAAGGCAGGTGCTTTGTTTAAGCTGCCTTCAGCATTTTTGCTGTCACCATTCCATTCTTTGAGAACAAGGAAACTGTTGTTCAGAAAATCAGCATTAACGGCGCGGAAAGGGTTTTTGTCTGTACAAAAGCGCAAAAAACCGCTTGTAACGTTCAGATTGTAAGCATCAGGAAGAACATCTTTAAGAGCTTTTGGAATAACCTTTTCAAAACCCGGTGAAAACACCGCTGCCAGTTTAAACATTTTTACCGCCTGATTTATTCGAAAAGAGAAAGCAGTTCTTCTTTTGAAAGGGAACCTATATTTCCGTTCTCTCCAGAAAGAATCTGGTCTGCAAGGTCTTTTTTACTGTTCTGCAATTCTACTATTTTTTCTTCGATTGTGTCTTTGGCAATCAGTTTAAAAACAGTGACACTTTTTGTCTGCCCGATTCTATGGGCTCGGTCAGTTGCCTGGTTTTGGGCTGCAAGGTTCCACCATGGGTCATAGTGAATTACAACATCAGCACCAGTTAAGTTAAGTCCGGTTCCACCGGCTTTAAGAGAAATAAGGAAAACAGGTGTATCATCACTGTTGAACTGATTGACCATTTCTATACGAGCTTCTTTACTTGTAGAACCCGTTATGACAAAATATCTGATTCCGCGGTTTTCCAGTTCTTTTTGAAGGATTTCCAGCATTGAAGTGAACTGGCTGAAGACAAGCATTTTGTGTTCGCCTTCAATTCCCTGTTCAATCAATTCAAGGCAAGCTTCTTTCTTCGAAGAGGTGTCGTTGTAGTTTTCAAATGCCAGAGAAGGATCACAACAAATTTGTCTGATTTTTGTAAGTTCTGCAAGAATTTGAATTTTCTTTTTTGAAAAATCTTTGTCACTGGTTTTTTCTACAGACTGTTTGAGTTTAATAGCCTGCGCATCGTATAATTTCTTCTGCTGGCCTTCCAGCTGGGCAAAATAAATCTCCTCAGTTTTTTCAGGTAAATCAGAAAGAACGTCTTTTTTCAGTCTGCGCAGAATAAAAGGAGCAACCATTCGCCTGAGTTGTTCTGAAGTTTTTTCGTCTTTATTCTTTACGATTGGAAGTTCATAACGTTTTCGGAAATCGTCATAACTAAAGAGAAAACCCGGCATAAGGTAATCAAAAATACTCCAGAGCTCGGAAAGCCTGTTTTCGATTGGGGTACCGGTTAATGCCAGGCGGTGTTCTGCCTGAATGATTTTTACGCTTTTTGCAGCACTAGTACTCTGGTTTTTGATGAACTGGCCTTCATCAATTATTTCATAAAAGAAAGATTTATTTTCATATTCTGCTATATCTCTTTTTATTAAGTCATAAGATGTAATCAGTGCGTCAAATTTTTCATAATCAGAAATAAGAGATTTTCTTTCGGCGGCTGTTCCTGTAATAAGGCAAACATTTAGTTCAGGGGCGAATTTAGAAAATTCCTGTTTCCAGTTAAATACCAGAGATGCCGGGCATACGATTAGGGAAGTTTTAAAATCAGGTTCATTTTTCAGTGAAGTTATAAGAGAAATTGTCTGAAGTGTTTTTCCAAGTCCCATATCATCAGCAAGGATTCCCGAAAAATTATATTCCTTCAAAGTTCTAAGCCATTTAAAACCATGTATCTGATAATTTCTCATAGTTTTCTGAAGAAGCTCTGGAGCTTCAAAATCAGAATCATCTACAGTTTTGAATTCTTTTACAAGGGAACGAAAATTTTTGTCGCGGTCCGCATTCAGCTGGCGGCAGCCTTCAAGCATTTTGTCCAGGTAAAGTGCACGGAACGACGGAATCTGAATATTTCCTTTAAGCAGTTCCTTTTCGGAAAGGTGGAGAGTATTAATCATACGGTCCAGTTCCTGAAGCGTTTCATCTTCTGTTGAAACAAAATCGCCGTTACGCAGGCGAACATATTTTTTCTTTTTCCGCATCCCCGCAAGGATGGAAAGTAATTCTTCGCGTGTCACTTCGTCTGATGTAACGTCCAGGTCCAGAAGGCCGGATTCAAGTTTGATTCCAAGAGAGGTGTTAATTTTTGATTTGATTTTTATTCTGCTAAAGTTTTCAGTAGTATTTACCTGACCAAGCTCCATAAGTTCAGAAAGACCAGTTTCAAATAGTTTAAAAATCTGGTCTTCATCATTTGTGGCAAGTTCTTTTTCCTGATTATCAATTAAAAAATATTTTGAAAGAATATTGTGAACTTTTGACTCTTCTTCGTAATCACGTAAATCAATTTTAGGTTCTCCGAAAATCCAGTCGTACAGGTCATATTTTGTCTGTCCATAATAAACGTTTGCAAGACAGGTAATGATATCATCCTGTGAGTCAAGGAAGAATTCATATTCAGGTTTTGGAATAACAAGAGGGAAAACTTCTTCCAGGTGTTCTTCAGTAATATCTGAAAAAGTCCTGAGCCATGGAAGAACCTGGTTCATGAATTGAGAGATTTTCTTTCGACCAATGTTTAAACTGAAGAAAGAAGAGCCTCCAGAAATTTTACTGAACATTTTAATTTTTTCGGAAAAATCAGATGAGGTTCTGTTTAAGAAACTGTCTTCAATAAAATAAATATTTTTTAATCCATAGAATATTTCTGGGATATGTCCGACACAGGAAATGCTTTCCACCTGACCGCGATCATTTTTTGATGTGTCTAATTGTATTTGAAGGCGGATATTCTTTTCTCTGAAAGATAAATCTTTTACACCGGCATAAGAATAAGTGTTATTTTTTACGGGAATGGAAAGATCTTTTGAAAGCTCAAAAAAATCATCAAGTCGTCTTCCATAAAGCTTAACAGAATTGTTAATCTCTTCTGCAAAAAAGCCGCTTGAATATGAATAGCCTGCAGTTTCTCGTTTTACATTTTCTTCTTCCAATATTTTCTGAACAAACTTAAGATATTTTTCAGATCTTGCGTCAAAAGAGATTTTACTGAAATCAAATGAAGTGTTTGCTGTTTGTTCAAAGACACCCTTATTTTTCCATGCAGAAATCAGTTCATTAAATTCTTTAGCAACATACTTTTTTTTATTTCCGATTTTAAATCCTAAAGTGAAATATCCTTTTTGAATTTCAATTTGGGGATCAAAACTCCAGATTTCTTTTTGTCCAGATTCCGATATTACTTCTTCTGTAGTTTTAGGAGAAGAAGTCTGGCTTCGGAAAATTTCAAATAAAGTGTTTCCTGAATAATCTGTGGCATCTCCCGGGTTTTCTTCATAAAGGTATTTTCCAAGTTTTAGAAGAGCAGCCATTGAATGTGGACAAACTTTGTTGGATCTAATATACCAGCTATGGTAGCTTAAAGAAGAACGGCATTCAGGAGCATTACATGTAAATCCTGTAATTGAATTGTGATTAAAATAAACGTTTACCTGGTATGGAAACCGGTTTGTCTTTATTTCGGAACTGAATACAAGCCCATCGCTATTTCTGGAAAAATTCTCAGAGCAAGTGATTTCGTTATTATCGATTATTTTATTTGCTTCTTTTAGAACTTCTTTTGTGATTTCCAGTCGTTCAGTCATTTTTTCCATATCATAATAGTGATATGAATCGTCTTTTTTTAAGAAATCTTTGAATGGAAAAACGCGGATTTCTTTCTCTGAAATATTTTTTTCAAGCTCTTTGCCGGATATAAGCGAAGGTGAAGAAGTTTCAGATATTTCAAAAAAATCGTTTTCTTCCAGGGCATAACAAACGGCGGCTTCATGTTTGCAGTTTAATCCGTAAGGACAGTCGCAGTTGTAGCGAAATAAACCGTTTTTAGTTTTTCTGACAGTTACGAAATAAGAATCAGATCCAAAAACTGTAGCTTTTGCATATTCATTACTTTCTATTTTGAGATTATGAACAAGGCCTTTGAAGAAATAATCTTTCCCGCGTTGAAGAATAGACTTTGAAAAATCACCCATCCAAAAATATTTCATAATCATATTTTACCGAAAATAAGCATAAAAAAACAAAGAATTTGTCCGATAATCAGATTATGGCAGAGAAAAAAAGAAAAAAGACCGGAATTGGACTTGCAATCTGGCTTATAGTAGCAATTCTTATAATTATTGTTTTCCTGGTAAAATGGGAAACTATTCATAATAATCTTATAAGAGCTGGAATCCTTCAGGGTACGATTATCGAAAAAGAAGAAAAACCCGAGACTCCAAAACCAGAAAAGAAAAAAGAAAGCTCAAAGAAAAAAGATTCTGTTACCCTTAAAGTTCAGGAAGAAGAAAAGCCGGCTCCGGTTTTAAAATCGGAAACTCCAAAAACAGAAACTGAAAAAGTTCAGGATAAAATAGTTGAAGCTGTAACAGAAAAGATTGTAGAAAAAGCAGTTGAAACAGCGGCAGAAAAAGTGGTGGAAGCAGTAAAGGAAACAAAGCCTGCAGAAACTGCAAAGCCAAAAGTAGAACCTCCAAAACCGGCTCCTGCAACAACAACAGTAAAACTTTATTACGTGGTAATTGATGCAAATGGTTCTGTAAATTATAAAGCAGTTAATCGCACAGTTGCAAAAGACAGTCCTTTGACAAACGCTCTGAACGCACTTTTAGCAGGACCGACTTTTGAAGAAAAGAACTGCACAACACTCATTCCAAAAGGAACAAAACTTCTTGGTGTAAGCATTAAGGATGGAGTTGCAATACTTAATTTCAACGAGGCATTCGAATTCAATCAGGATGGAATTGAAGGTTATCTGGCCCAGCTCAAACAGATTATTAATACTGCAACAGAATTCTCAAGCGTAAACTCTGTACAGTTTCTGATCAATGGTGAAAAGAAAGAATACCTTGGCAGTGACGGCGTCTGGATCGGCACTCCTCTTGGCCGCAACAGTCTGTAGGAAAGGTATTACTTATTCCGGTCTATTAAATCGTCAAAATATTTTTTGTTGGAAATGTAGTCTTTCTGGAAAATAGTGAAGAGCATAAGATTGAAAGTGTTGTTCTGTTTTCGTCTTAGCACTTTTACATTTTTTACTGTGTTGTCGGTTTTAGGCTGATAAATATTTGAAGTGATGGTGTATCCTTCTTTGTCATTTTTAATGACAATGCCGGGAGCTTCCACAAATGAGTCCTGAGTGCTCATAATAAGGCGGCGGATTACAAAAAGGTCGTAGCGGTCTTTCATCTGTTCGTAGAAGGGAATGATGCTTGCAGAAACAAGGGCTGAATCGCCCAAGAGCCACAGGTTTTCCATAGTCTGTGACCAGTTTGTGTCCAGCCGGATTTTTTTTCCAGAATAAGTGTATTCAATGGAATCTGCTTTACGGTCAATCTGTACGCCTTTTTCTTTTACAAGAAGTTTTGAAGTAGTTCCGTTGAAATCATCAAATGAAGAATCAAGAGAAGAAGAGAGAGTTCCAAAAGTAACAAGGCTGAAAATCTCAGAGCCCTGGTCATCAACGATTTTTTTCAGATTGAAAAGTGGAACCAAAACATCGTAAACCATTGTTACGTTTCCGCCAAACTGTGGATAATCAACATTTACGCGCTGGCCATTTTCCCAAAAACTTTTTTTCGAAATATAATTTTCATCTTCAGGGTAAACCGGTTCAGCCTTGTTGCGGCGTCCGTTGAGTTCGTAAAACAAGTCGTGCATGTAATTCACGATATCCACATCTTCTGAGTTCGGTGTGATTGCAGTAATGATTTTTTCGCCGGTCAGTTCAAGGTACGGCTTGTCAGGGTTTACAGTAAAAAGAATCTGAATATTTTTTTCGGGCAGGAAATTTGTTTTATCTGTGGGGGCGTAGTAGCGCATCTGAAAAGTTTCTTCGTCGTAAAAAAGAAATCCCACATAACTTTCCCGTTCAAAAGAATCGTCACGGTAAAAAACGTAATCTCCAGAATTGTCTGGAAGGTAAGGTTTGAATCCCGGAAGTGCAAAAACGGGAAGAATAAAAAATGTGGAAAGAATGAAGGAAAGAAGTTTTTTCATTTGGGCGTTCCCCTCACTGCGTTCGGGTCGCGTGCTTCAGGGTTGGCAGCCACCTTGCGGTGGCCGCTCCGCGCCCTTACGCCCGCTAACGCAGTTTTTAGTTATTCAATTTATCAAGTTCTGCTTTAACAATTTCTGCAATTTTAGCAGCAGCTTCTGTAAGTGGAACAAGTTCAGCTTCAGCTTTGTTACGAAGTTTGATTTCAACGTTAGGAAGATTTTTGTCTCCAACAACAACGCGTACTGGGAAACCAATAAGGTCAGCATCGTTGAATTTAACACCTGGGCGTTCGTTGCGGTCATCAAGAAGTACTTCAACACCAAGCTTTGTAAGTTCTTCGTAAAGCTGGTCACTAGCTTCTTTCATTTTGTCTTTGTAGTTGATTGGTACAACGGCAACCTGGTAAGGAGCTGTAGACATTGGGAACATAATCCCTTTGTCGTCGTGGTAAGTTTCGATGATTGAAGCAAGAGTGCGGTCAACACCGATTCCGTAACATCCCATAAGTGGAACAACTGGTTTTCCGCTCTGGTCGAGGTATGTTACGTTCATGGCTTTTGTATATTTGTCACCAAGCTTGAAGATGTGTCCAAGTTCGTTTCCTTTTTTGCTGTAGAAAGGTTTCCCACAGTCAGGACAGGCGTCTCCAACCATTGCTGTACGAACATCGCCAACCATAAATGGAGTGTAGTCGCGGCTTGGTTCTACGTGTTTAATGTGGAAGCCTTCTTTACCAGATCCGGCAAAAGCGTCGTGCATATCAACAACAGAAAGATCCTGGATAATAGGACAGTTCAGCGTCATTGGACCAACGAATCCGTGTGGAGCATTTGCCATCTGAATGATTTCGTCACCTTCGGCAAGGCAAAGGTCAGAACATTTAAGAAGACCGGCAAGTTTTGCTTCGTTTACTTCAAGGTCACCACGGATAAGAACACATACATATGAAAGCGGATAATATGTGAAGTTACCATCTTTTACTTGTTTGAAGTTCTTGCCGCCATTTGCCTTTGAAAGGTCCAGACCACAGTTGATTACGCGGTAGATCAAAGCTTTGATAAAGCGTTTTGAAGTTGTTCCGAAGAATTTTTCCATATCTTCAATGCTGAAAACATTTGGAGTAGCAACTTCTTCTACTGGAAGGTCAGTTTTTACCTGTGGATTTCCTGAATCATCAGTTGGAACGTCTGGACGGCAGGCAGCTTTTTCTACGTTTGCAGCGTAACCACATTGGCAGAGCATAAGTGTATCGTCACCAACAGGAGATTCAATCATGAATTCTTCAGAACCTGAACCACCCATGTTTCCTGTGTCGGCTTTTACAGAAATTGTTTTAAGACCAAGACGTTTGAAAATGCGGTGGTAAGCTTTGGCAACTGTATTGTAAGAGTTATCCAGAGATTCTTTGTCTGCGTCAAAAGAGTAAGCGTCCATCATTGTGAATTCGCGGCCGCGCATAACGCCGTAGCGTGGGCGGATTTCATCGCGGTATTTTGTGTTGATCTGGTAAGGAATCAGTGGAAGCTGTTTGTATGAATCAAGTCCGTCGCGGATAAGAGCTGTAAAGGCTTCTTCTGCTGTTGGAGAAACAATCATGTCCTGGCCGCCGCGTGTTGTAGCTTTGAGCATTTCAGGTCCCATTGTTTCCCAGCGTCCAGATTCTTTCCAGAGTTCTCCCGGCTGGATTACTGTGGGTTTCATTTCCAGAAGACCGGCTCTGTCCAGTTCTTCGCGGATAATATTCTGTACTTTCATGAATGAACGGTAGCCAAGTGGCATGTAAGAGTAAAGACCGTTTCCAAGTTTGCGGATAAGTCCGCTTCTCATCATCAGCTGATGGCTTGCAATAACTGCGTCGTTTGGAGCGTCGCGCAATGTTGAAATAATTGTTTTAGATGCTTTCATAGTCTGCATATTATAGTAAAAAATTGATTTTTATGGAATTATTCGATTTTTTTCCGATAATAAAATCAGATGGCACAACATAAAATTCGGGGTCTGTCCCCTCTTGAAAGCAATAGGGGTCTGTCCCCTTATGAAAACAATAGGGGGCTGTCCCCTCTTGTAAAATCCTTTCTCGCAGCAATTTTTTGTTTTCTGAATCTGGGGCTTTGTTTTGGAGAAGATATCCGCTTTCATCTTTGGGCACAGCTGGATGCTTTTCCGGGGTCGGAAGCGGCAAAAGACATAGAAGCAGGGCAGTTTGACTATCCAATCAAAATGATGAAAGAAACGGCGCCTTTTCTGGTAAATGGCATGGTTTACGGCTGGGATTTTGTATATACCCCAGGTGACAAGGCCCGTGGAGTGGAAGAATACTTCGAAATTATCCCGATTCAGAGTGAAGAAAAGGTTATTGATGGAATTGAGTATGAAAATCCATGGGTTTCGGAAGAAGACAATCGTTTTAATTGTTTTGTAAGGTATGTCCGTAACCAAAATCAGCTTCAAAGTTTTAATTTATGGTCTTCAATTCAGAATCCTACTGTCCGCGGAACAGGAAAAGGGGCTCTGGAAAAGGGTTTTGAAGGCATTAAGGACGCTACGGCGGAGGCTGTAAAGGATGCAGTAAGGACTCATTACCGCAGCGAGATAAAAAACAAACCCAAGGAGATAACTGGACGGGTGATTATCCGTAAGAATCCGGTAATCGGGATTAATTCAGGTAATTACGTGATTAATCTTGATTTTTTCTTAGAATCGGGTAGAATAAAAACATATTCCATTTTTTAGAGATATTGGACTTATTGGAGGTCTATTATGAAAAAACTTATTGCAGTACTCGCTTGTCTTACAATAGTTGCTGCTGCTTTTGCACAGAATGACAGCGAATCTTATAAAGATCCACAGACAGAATTTGAAAAAACACAGAAGCTTGAAGCTGAAAAGCTTGTAACACAGACAATCAATGTTCCTGCTGGTTTTGTTGATTTCAAAGATAAGGCATATATGTCTGAAGATAAACTTAAAGCAGGTGGAACAATCACAATTGAATATTCACCACTTTATAATGAAGTTCGTCTTTATTATACCTGTCTTATGACACAGTATGAACGCGGTCAGGCTATGAATGATGTTCTGGCAGTTCTTCAGGACTTCCTTGTACTGAACAAATATACAAACTCTGAAGGAAAAGAATTCACAAAGGAACGTTACTATCATTACAGCTATCTGACTCCAGATAAGGAAAAATATTTCCGTGAAGGACGTTTCAAGAAAGCACAGTATATTTCATACGTTAAATTTTCAAAGTAATTTGTAATTTTTCCTGAAATTTTGTAAAATAAGAGCCGGATTATTCCATATCAATGTGGAAATCCGGTTTTTTTTTACAAAACGAGGCAAAAAGATGGATATCAAAAATATCATTAAAAACCTTCATCCGCTTGAGATTAAAGTTCTGCTCAAGTATTCAGACTCGGATGAACTGACTTCAGAAAAACTTCAGAAAGAACTGGAATACAAGGAAGGACACGCTAATCAGGCATTCAGCTGGCTGGGCGGAAAAGAACTCCTTAAAGAAATAAAACGCACTCCACATACATTCTTTGAAATTACAGAAACAGGTAAAAAGCTTGCAGAAACAGGTACTGTTGAAGAACGCATGATTAATTACCTGAAGGAAAACGGAGCACACACTCTTCCTGAAATCGCTGCCGCTATCGGTTGTGAACAGAAAGACATCGGTTCTGCTTTCGGGCCTCTTTCAAAAGAAGGCGTTCTTAAAATGAACGAAGAAAAGAAAGCTGAATACACAGGAAAAGAACTTCCTGCACGTCTTTCAGTTGTTTCTAAACTTCTGGAAAAAGCAAAAGATGTTGTAACACTGAACAAGGCTGACTTGACTTCCGAAGAACAGGATGCTATGGCAACACTGGCAAAGAAACGTGGTGCTGCTGACAGTGCATTCAAAATTATTGAACGTGAAACTGTAGTTTACAAGCTTACAGAAGCATATAAGAAAGTTAAGGAAGAACTTAAGAGCGCCGGTGTTACAGGTAATGAAATCGGTGAAGTTACTCCAAAAATGCTTGCTTCAGGTGAATGGAAAAACGGAACATTCCGCGGATACAACATTTCTGTTCCACCTGCACGTATCATTCAGGGCCGCACAAACCCTTACGTTCAGTTCCTTGAATCGGTAAAAGACAAGCTTTGTTCTCTTGGTTTCCAGGAATTCGATGGACCTCTCGTAGAAACAGAATTCTGGAACGGTGACGCTCTGTTCATGCCACAGTTCCATGCTGCCCGTGATATTCACGACGTTTACCGCCTCAAGAATCCAACTCACGCAAAATCAATTGAAGAACCATATCTTTCAAATGTTAAAGCCGTTCACGAAAACGGTGGAAACACAGGAAGCCGCGGATGGAACTATTCATTCGATAATGAATTTACTCGCCGTCTGATTCTCCGTTCACAGGGAACTGTACTTTCTGCACATCAGCTCCACAAAGCTGAAATCCCAGGAAAATACTTCGGTATTGCACGCTGTTTCCGCTACGACAAAGTTGACGCAACTCACCTTTCAGACTTCTACCAGACAGAAGGTATCATCCTTGGTGAAGACGTAAACCTTAAGACACTTCTTGGTATGCTTGAAATGTTCGCCGTAGAAATTGCCGGAGCAACAGACGTTAAATACGTTCCAGGTTACTTCCCGTTCACAGAACCTTCTATCGAAGTTCATATTAAACATCCTGTTCTTGGCTGGTTCGAACTTGGTGGTTCTGGTATCTTCCGTCCGGAAGTTACAAAAGCTATGGGTGTTGATGTTCCTGTTGCAGCCTGGGGTATCGGTATTGACCGTATGGCTCTTATGGCTCTTGGACTTACAGACCTGCGTCAGCTCTTCTGCGAAGACATTGAACAGGTTCGCCTGCGCAAAGCAAAGTTCTAATTTGTTTGGCTTGTTATACAGGCCAAAGGCAAAGTCATCCAACTTGAAGACAAAGTCATCTAGGTGGAAGAAAATGTCATCCAGTCTGAAAAAAATGTCATCCTGAACTTATTTCAGGATCCACTCCAAAGCTCCTCCTTTTCGGGGGAGTTTTTTTTTGAAGGAGGGAAAAATGAAAAAATCATCTGTTTTTGTATATTTATTTGCAGCATTATTATGTCACTTTCAGCACTTCCAAATGCTTCAGATTATGAAATCTATGATCATAATCAGGTGCTGGAAGTTCAGTATGATTGGCTTGGAATAAAAGTCTTTGACGAGCCAGGTTCATCAAATACAGTTCATGTATTGAATCATAAAGAAGCCGGTGAAAGTTATAAATCCTCAGCAATCACTTCTGATTATAAGTGGGTAAAAATTCTTTTTAATGGATTTAGTGGCTGGGTTCCTGCAGACGCTTTGAGTGTTGATCGCGGTGGACCAGTAATTGAAACTCTAGAATCAATTGTCCGCTTTGAATTAATTGACGGAAATCTTATTTAGAATTAAATCAAATAAAACAGCTTTCAGATTTTCAGGTTATGTAAAATAAAATATACATGGTAAAAATAACTTGACTTTAAAGATTTGGGATGTTATTTTGAATGTATGAATGAAATGCTGAAAAAACTGCGGTCATTGCATAATTATTCTCAATCTTATGTGGCGGAATATTTAAATGTTTCGCGACAGATGTATATAAAATATGAAAGTGGGGAAGTTGAACCTTCTGTAAAAGTTGTAAAAGAATTGTGTAAGCTTTATGAAGTAGAATATTCAGCAATTCTTGGTGAGCTTGAATTTGTACAGGAAAAATCTAAAGCAGAATACAATAATTATGGCAGACACAATGCTGGAGAATGTTTCGTTACATCTCCTGCTGCATATTATGGTGTAAAAAATCCTTATTCTGCGCTTCAATTGCAGGCGGTAAATCAAATAAAACAGCTTTCAGATTTTCAGGTTATGTCTGTTTTGGCTTATATAAAGCTTTTGAATGAAGAAATGGCAGAAAACCTAAAAAACAAATATAAAAAATCAATGGCAAATCCTGTAGATCCAGTTGAAGTAGAAAGAATTAATGCGGTTTACGATAAAATTTCAAAAGAAGAACAGTTAAGATTTGCAAAAGTTGGTTCAAAAACTGTATGTGAGGCACTAAAAAATGACACGTGGTGAAATCTGGTGGGTTGATTTTGGTGTTCCGCAAGGTAGTGAGGCAGGTTACAGACATCCGGCGATTGTGGTTCAGAATGACAATTATAATGCTTCAAGAATTTACACAACAGTGGTTGTGCCTTTATCTTCGAATCTCACTCTTGCAGAGCATAAGGATAATTTGTTTCTTTCCAAAAATAAAACAAAGCTTCCAAAAGACAGTGTTGCCTGTATTCCTTTAATTACGTCTGTGGATAAAGATCAGCTGGATGAAATGGTGTGCAAATTATCGGTAGAAGATATGATGCAACTGGATGAAGGACTGGATAATTTGCTGAAGGTTTAAATAACTTTTTCATAATTGTGATACAATATCTATATGGATTTTCTTCCCGTTTCACAGGATGACCTTCGCGCACGCAATATCCAACAGCTGGATTTTGTTTTTGTTTCCGGCGATGCATACGTTGATCATCCGTCTTTTGCGGCAGCTCTTCTTGGCCGCTGGCTTGAAAAACACGGCTACACTGTTGGCATTATTCCCCAACCTGATTATAAAAATGTGGAAGCATTCAGAGTTCTTGGAAAACCACGGCTTGCCTTTTTAGTGAGTGCAGGGGCAATGGACAGCATGGTAAGTAATTATACTGCAAACAATAAGCCTCGTTCCGAAGACGCATACGCTCATGGCGGCGTTGCAGGGCACAGGCCGGACAGAGCACTTATCACATATGTAGCAAAGTGCCGCGAAGCTTACAAAGGCGTTCCGGTTTTAATTGGCGGCATTGAAGCAAGCCTCCGCCGCACAACTCACTATGACTACTGGTCAAACAAAGTACGCAAATCAATTCTCCTGGACTCAAAAGCCGATCTTTTAATGTACGGCATGGGCGAACATTCCATCATCGAAATTGCCGATTTACTGAATCAGGGCATTCCAGTCCGCCAAATCCGCACAGTCCGCGGAACCTGCTGGTGGGTGAGCAATTCACAATGCACAATTCATAATTCACAATTGATTTTGAATAAGAAAGAGGCTGTGCCGGAAGTAGTTGCCGATAAAGTGGTGGTGTTGCCTTCATTTGAAGACATTTCAAAAGATACGCCGGAAAGTAAAATCAGATTTGCAGAAAGTTTTGTAACTCAGGAACAGAATACTGATGCTTTGAACGCAGATGTCCTTGTGGAACAGGCTGATACCCGTTTTGTGGTACAGAATCCGCCGGCCCTTCCTTTGACAACCGAAGAACTGGATAGCGTTCACGAGCTTGGCTATACAAGACGCTGGCATCCTATGTATGACGGGCCGGCAGAAAACGGCAAGTGCGGAGTTCCAGCTTTAAGCGAAGTTTTATTCAGTCTTACAAGTGTCCGCGGCTGTTACGGCGCCTGTTCTTTTTGTGCAATCACATTTCATCAGGGCCGGCGCATTCAGGCGCGAAGTCACGAGTCTTTGGTAAAGGAAGCTACGGAACTTACAAATCATCCGGATTTCAAAGGCTACATTCACGACGTTGGAGGCCCAACTGCAAATTTCCGTAAGCCGTCCTGTAAAAAACAGGTTGAACACGGAGTATGCAAAAACCGTCAGTGCCTTGGAACAGAACCTTGTCCGAACCTGGAAGTTGATCATTCCGATTACGTTGAACTTTTAGGAAAGCTTCGTGCAATTCCAAAAGTGAAAAAAGTTTTTATCCGAAGCGGTATCCGTTTTGACTATCTTGTTATGGATAAAGACAAGCGCTTTCTTGAAGACCTGGTCCGCTATCATATTTCAGGTCAGCTAAAAGTTGCGCCTGAAAATTCAAGTGATAAGATTCTGGCACTTATGCGAAAGTCTACACATAAAGTTTATGAAGATTTCAGCAAGGAATATGCAGAAATGAACAAGAAGTGCGGCATGAAACAGTATCTTGTTCCGTATTACATTGTGGCTCATCCGGGCGCCGGTCTGAACGAAGCCATTGAAACGGCTCTTTATCTTAAAAAGACAGGCTTCGTTCCGGATCAGATTCAGGATTTTTATCCTACACCGGGAAGCCTTTCAACCTGCCAGTATTACACGGAGCTGGATCCTTACAGCCGTGACAAGGACGGAAAGATGAAGAAGATTTACGTGGCAAAGGGCGCCCGTGAACGCCGCCTTCAGCGGGCAGTTATCCAGTTTAAGAAACCTGAAAACCGCATGCTGGTACGTGAAGCTCTGGAAAAGGCGGGGCGCAAAGATTTATTGAGCGTTTTACGCTGATTCATAGTATAATAAAAAAAACGGGTGGGAATGACGGAGGAAATTTATGGCTGATGATTTTTCTTACGAAATTGTAAAACCTATGGGCGTTGTGTCGGAAGGCAAAGGTGGCTGGAATCTGGAACTGAATCTTGTTTCATGGGGCGGACGTCCTGCAAAATACGATCTTCGCAGCTGGGCACCAGACCACCAGAAAATGGGAAAAGGCCTTACACTTTCAGGTGATGAACTGAAAGCTCTTCGTGATCTTCTTTCCAAGACTGAAATTGAATAAACAAGTAAGATGCTGAAAAAGGTTCAGCATGACTTGTAATGTCGGCATGACTTGTGATGTCGGCATGACTTGTGGTGTCGGCAAAATCAAGACTGTCATCCCGAACTTGTTTCGGGATCTATTTCCTTACATATCTTCTGTCTCATAAACGGCACTTGAGCCGCCTTTCTTCAGAATTATCTCATATAAAGCTTTCTGCAAAATCACATCTTCCAACAGAGCATTACCGTTTCGGATATTCATGTCTGTTGAAGAAATGAGTGCAAGTACGGCTGCAGTCTGACCGGCAGTCCAGAGCTTTGCTGCATTTCTGTATTGTTTCTGCATTATTTTTGAACCGAATCCGCTGGTCTTTAATGTAAAATCGTCGGCATAAGGGTTTTCGGCCATAATGCGGTGCCAGACTTGTAATTTTCTGAAGCAGGAAGCAAGGCCTGCAAGGAGCATTACAGAATTGTTTTCTTTAGAAAGACGAAGTTTCTGCAGAACGGTCAGGGAAGTTTCCAGGCGTTCGGCAGGTTGTTTCGAAACATCTGTCATTTTGTTGAACAGAGAGAAAACAGTTTCTTCACGATTATGTTCCAGAATCTGTTCAACATGATCTGAGTTAATTGCAGTTCCCTGAGGGAAAACTATAAAGAAGCGGGAACATTCGTTTTTCATAGCTTCTGTATTGTTTTCTACCATTTCAAGAATCAGTTCGGCCGCATCCTGTTCAATGGAATATCCGTTCTGTTTGAAAAAGTTCATGATCCACGGAAGTTTTTCATTTTCAAACATTTCCCAGAACTGTTTTTGATTTGCCGCAGGAACCAGCTTTTTAAGTTTTGCATCTACAGAAATTTCATCTGATACAAGAATAAGAGTGCTTGAATCGGCAGGATTTGATTTAATCCATTCATCAATCATCTGAATGTCAGATTTATTTTTGATAGCTTCTGCACCACGAATAACAACACAAGTGGCATCGGAAAAAAGAGAGCCATCCTGCAGTGTTGTCATAGCCTGAGCAAAAGGTGTTTCAATCAAATAGAAAAGATATTCATCTACAGAGGCGTATTTTTTATGGAGAGCTGTTTTAACGGCATCAACTGCCTCATTACGTTTTCCAAATTCAGACCCTGTGTAAAGATATATTGGAGCTGTCATACAAAACCCTTACTTTTTATGAAATTTAGTGAATTTGTACATACATTTAGTAAGTTCTAACAATATTTGAAAGAATACCTACAATGCGGACATCTGTGCAGTAAATGGGTGTAAATGCAGGGTTTTCAGGCTGAAGTCTTACTTTATCAGATTCTTTGTAATAACGCTTGAGTGTAATTGCATCATCAATAACAGCAACAACAATCTGTCCGTCTACGGCGGTAGATGCCTGTTCTACAACGGCCAGGTCTCCTTCAAGAATGCCGGCGTTAATCATAGAAGTTCCGCGGACGCGGAGGGCAAAATAACTTTTTCCTGGTCTTACGAAGGGTTCTGTAAGATTTACATACCCGTCAAGATTTTCTTCGCAAAGAAGAGGTTTTCCTGCAGCTACAGTTCCTAAAAGCGGTACTTTTCCTACATAAAGCTTTGGCTCTACAGCGTTATCATCAATTATGCGGATAGAACGGGAGCGCTTCTGGGTTTGTGAAAGGTATCCTTTTTTCTGAAGTGCAGTCAGATGGTCCTGAACAGCGCGAAGAGAAATCTTAAAATGCTCGCTGATTTCGCGTACTGTTGGAGGATATGAGTTTTCTTCCTGAAAATTTGCAATAAATGTGAGTACTTCTTTCTGACGCTCTGTGATACCTTTCATGATAAACTCCTGAATAAAGAATTAGGTTTTTAAACGCTCCTTCATCGCTTTTTTAGGTTCTTGATGAAATCCCTTCGGGATTTCTCCTATTAAGACGTAAAAAAACGCTCCCTAACCCGCGTTTTTTAGGTTCTTGATGAAATCCCTTCGGGATTTTTTCGATTAAGACGTAAAAAAACGCTCCCTAACCCGCGTTTTTTTACTCTTCCTCGAACTTGCTTTCGAACAGTTCCCAGATTGTGTTTGCGCATTCTGACTCGTCCGGTCCTTCAACTTTCATAGTGATTGTTGTGTTGTAGCCGGCGGCCATAGTGATGACACCCATAATTGATTTAGCGTTAACTTCGCAATCATCTTTTTCCAGAATAACTTCGCTTTTGAATTTATTTGCTGTCTGAGCAATAATGGCTGCCGGTCTTGCGTGAATTCCGGCACGGTTTTTTACGGTAAGAATCTTTTCAATCATAATTGTTCCTTAT
>JAHBAD010000150.1 GCA_018385395.1 Treponema sp. | reverse complement strand
CTTCATCGCATTTTTTTGCGCTCATGTCCGTAGTCGGTTCATTTTTTCTATGCTTTCCACTTGTTTTAAAAACACAAAGCACTTTCTTCCGAAAGTGCTTTGCAATTATTTAATTTTACTGGAGATGATCGGACTTGAACCGACTACCTCATGAATGCCATTCATGCGCTCTAGCCAGGTGAGCTACACCCCCAAAAGTGTTTTTACTATATCAAAATAAGGATTTTACGTCAATGTGCCGGGTTTTCACCTAATCTGCTTTTTTTGACGCAATAATATTCCCAAGACTTGAAATAGTACCCAAAATTCCACTAATAAAATTTACGCCGCATATAAGAGCTGCTATTGGTCCGATAGGGAAAAGAGCAATAAGCCATGTACTGATTATTATACGGCCTACAAATCCACTTATAACAGTTTTTCCAAGACTGCTCCAGAATTTTCGTTTGTAATATTCTTTTGAATTTTTTGGAGGCTGATTATTAGAATAATAATATGTGTACTGTCTGTTTTCGCCCGAATCCCTGGCTTCATTGTCATACCATGAACCGAACGGACCGCCATCCCCAAAAGGATTTCCACCAGAGTAAGAACTTCTGTATGAGTAATTTCCACTGCTTGAAGCAGAAGAAGAATAAGATGCCCCACCTAAATCATAATCCCGTTTCTTGGCAGGATCGCTTAAAGTGTCATAAGCTACAGTAATTTTTTTGAATTTTTCTTCTGCAGCTTTGTCCCCGGGGTTTCGGTCAGGGTGATATTTAAATGCAAGTGAACGGTATGCTTTTTTAATTTCATCTGCAGTAGCAGTTTTGGGCACACCAAGTACGTCGTAGTAACTTTCCATATACACTTTAAAAATAATAAAACAACAAAAAGATTACAAGAAAATTAAAGAATTTTTCTATCTAATCACATTTTTCATAGCAGGACCAAATTCATTACGCAGTGCTTTTTCCACAGCGCGGGTAATTTTCGTATCAAGAAGATTTTCTGCTTCTGTAAAACCTGTCACACGGTCCATAGTTTTAGTCCATGTAAAAAATGTAAAAGATGGATTTTTAATTTCGATTTTAATTTCAGGGTTAGCAACAACAGTATCAGTAAACTTCTGCTTTTTGTTATCTACAGACACAATGATATCATAACTATTTTTTACTGATGAAACTGTAAAACCGTTATCAGAAACAATGCTTTCAAGAATTCCCTTATAACGTTCATCTGTGCCTTTTGTAAGTACAACATTCATTGCAATGTTTTTAACAACAGTTGAGATTTTTTCATCAAGAGAAGCAAGCATTTTACGGTCTGATGAATAAGCAGCACTTCCCTTTTGGTATAAAATTTCAGAAAAAAGAATAGATTTCTCATAATTCTGACCAGCAGTTTTTGCTTCATTCAAATAAGCTATTCGTTTGAATGGATCCTCTTCCTTTTCTGCCGATTCAATAAATGAATAAAAATTATTTTTATCCTGATTAATTACAGGCTCAAAATGTTCCCAGGCTTCTTTTCTGTTCAGATAAGAACATACATACCAGACTTTTTCTTTTTTATCAAACCATGGATTTGTATGTTCAACGCCCGAAAGAACCGATTCAGAGACAACAGTTACATCACGCAACAGACTTTCATCACCATGCCCCGTATCAGAGGAAACGATATTCGTCTGAGCTGATGTAACAGAAATAATTTCCCGTGAAAAATATGCAGCAAGATTTCCGTCTGCCAGATTTACTGCAACGTCAGCAGTAACGGCGCGGCCAATTCCTGTTACATATTCTTCAGGTGAAAAGACCTGGGCGATTGTAGATGCATCAGTCCATAAAGGACGATTTTCTACACCAGTTGATTTGCAGGATGCAATAACAAGAGAAAAACCGATAACTGCAAAAATCAAAAATCCAAATCTTTTCATAATCATCTTCTTTATATTCTATTCAATTTCAAAAGTGTCGATGTCGTCACAAACTCTGTCCATGAGTTCAGCTGTAACTTTAGATTTCAGGAATTCACTTTCAGTTGTTGTTTCATCAATGTGTTTCATAGATTCCTTAAGCTGGTCATTAAAGATTTTCTTGTCCATTCCCCATACTGCATAGTATTCGTAGAATGATTCAATTACATTCTTTTTAGAATCCAGAACATTAACTTTAATCCAGAAACCGGCAATCTTTTCAAGTCCTGTAAGGCGAACAGATGTCAAAGATGTGCGGTACATATTGATTGTTTCCTGAAGGTCTTCATCATCTTTTCCAACCATTGAAGCTTCAACAGCCTTTCCTGCAACACGTTCCATAATACCTGCAACTTCTGTTTCAATTGTTACAAGGTCTGCCCACTGTTCAACATAACTCAGGTTATTACCACGCTTTGTTACAACGAAAACTTTCTTTCCTGCAACACCAGGCATAACAGGATTCAGAGCTTCTGTAGAATACTGTCCCTGTCCAACAAGTTTTACCCATTCAGGAATTTCAGTTCCAAAAGTAGCACCCTGATAATCAACAAGAACACGTTTTCCTGTATCAACTTTTGCAGCTTTACCTTTTACTCCAGAACCTTTTGTCTGTGTTGTTTTGCATCCCAACAGCATAGCTGAAAGAGCAAAAACTGTAAGAACATAAAGTGTTTTTTTCATAATTAAATTTCCTCCGAATTATGAATTTTTATAATTAATTTCCTAAACTAGAAACAAAAACCTAATGAAAGTCCAACGGATTCAAAATGTCTGGAATCATCATAGATGCCACCAGCACGGTTTTCTTCGTTTATAAAAATACCGAATGAATAACCTCCAAGAACCACATCCATCCCTGCTCTAACACCAAACCTTACATTTCCATATCCTTCATAATATGAATCCATAATAGAACCATATCCCAGATACATATCTCCGTAAGGGCGGAAACAGCCAAAGTTTATGGAAGTACCAATTCCGAAATGTCCCGAAAAATAATCGTACATATCAAAATCATCAAAAGCAAAGCCAAGAGCGTAGTACAAACCTCCATTTCCGCCAAAATAAAGACGGAAATCCAGATTTTCTCTTACAAGTTGTGACGAATTAATTGTGAAGGGTGAAACACAAAGACTTCCATTCATATTGAATCCACACTTCTGTTTCATATTTGGAGTCCAGTAATTAATGAAACTTGAAAGGATTCCCTGAGCCTGAGTATGCTGCTTCTGTCGTTCAGTTTCTTTTTTCTGCTGTTTCTGCTGACGCTCAGTCTGCTTTGGACTGTCACTAACTGTTCCACGTATTACCGAGTTATAATCATTCAAAGAATAGTCAGCAACAATCTGATTATCTTCCATACGTCTCAGTGTAAACTGATTGAATACAAGTCTGTAATCGCCATAAGTTGGATTGTATTTAACCTTAACTACAAGAGTTCCATAAATATATGGAGTTGATGTACGGAAACAGAGATCTGCAAGTTCAGCAAGATCCAGATATTCAGAATAAGCATCTTCATTGGTTCCGTTATACTCAACAGGAGAGCGGCCTGTAATTTCTTTGTAATTCACAGTACATTTCAAACCTGAAAGATCAGGGATATTTGAAATATGTGTTGTTTCTTCCATATGGAAAGCAGGAGTTACGGTCCAGTTGAATTTTCCACCGTCATAATTTCCAACAGTTACTTCAAGAGCCGATCCCGGTTCATAAGAACGGTAAACAAAAGATGATGCTTCCAGATCTTTTACACCTTCATCAATCTGCTTTTTGTAAGTATTGATTGCATCGATGTAAACACCCTTAAGTTCATTGTTTGTCTGACTGATCATTGCTTCATACTTGTCGCGAACTTTTTTCACTTTCGATTCACGATATTTCTTTGCTTTCTCTGTCGGTCTTCCGTTAGCATCGGTTTCTGCAAGACGCCATGGTTCATTGTTGATGGCATCAATTTCATCCTGCATCTGTTTTTCAAGAATCAGATTGCTTCCGTTTGCATTTGCTATTAGCTGAGCTTCAAGCTCATCAAGAACCTGTCTGTCTTCTTCAATAAGTGCAATGCGTTTTTCCAGAGAAAGCCCCTGAGTGATTTCTTTATTCAGCTTTAA
This sequence comes from Treponema sp., assembly GCA_018385395.1. Lineage (GTDB taxonomy): Bacteria > Spirochaetota > Spirochaetia > Treponematales > Treponemataceae > Treponema_D. The sequence goes on along the minus strand of JAHBAD010000150.1, from coordinate 941 downwards.
CTGCTGTTCCTGGCTCTGTTTGATTTTTTCTTCAAACTTCTTTGCAAGGTCATTTCGCTTCTGGTCAGAAAGGGCTTTAAGCTCAGCACGCTGTCTTTCTGCTTTCTGAGTTTCTTCCCTGTTCTTACGAAGCTGTTCTTCAGTCTTGCGCTTTGCATTTTCGGCAGCCTGGATTTTCTGCTGAATAGCCTGTTCTTTTCTGCGTGCTTCTGCCTTTTCTTGAGCAGTCATATTCTCTTTACGGATATTATCCAGTTCCTGCCGGCTGCCTTCGATCTGTTCAGTAAGTTCAAGAATATATTTTGTGTAGTTTTCCGAAGTGTCTTCTGCATGTGTCAGCTGAACTTCTACGCTGTATGGAATCTGTGAAATATAACCTTTCCCGTACAGAGACTTCATGGCATTGTAAGAAAGCTTGTCTATTTCATTATCAATTTCTTCGAGCTGGAAATAACTTTCAGAAGAAGCACCTGAAACAATCTGCATTGTTTCGATTTTTGAGGCAGAATATTCAAGCTTGTAGCCTGTATTATATTTTACAAGTGACAGAACAATACGCAGATCTGCTTTAGATGCAAGGTCACTTGCATAGGCTGAATCTTCGCTACCAAGTCCTGAACTTGCTTCTATCTGCGATTTTTTCTGAACCTGACGAAGACTTGCATCATTTGATTCTGTGCGAACAGTAACATCATCCAGAAGTGTAAGATTTCCTACAAAAGACTGAAATGCTGAACGAGCATAAAGCTTTTCATTTGCATCTAATTTTTCAAATACTGCTGAATCCTGAGAAACAAGAATTACTGTACTTTTACTCTGAGCTGTAAGGATTCCAGAAAAAAGTGATGTAAAAATAAAGGCAAGCAAAAATCTGTTTTTCATGTACAAATCCTCTCTCCTAATCTGTATGATAACAATCTCCAAAAACTCTATTAAAAATC
>JAHBAD010000141.1 GCA_018385395.1 Treponema sp. | reverse complement strand
ATATAATATAATCATATTCCAAGGGAGTTTTAGGGAGGAAACTATGGTAGAAGTAAAAGAAGAAATGGAACGGGTGCCCCGAGCTCTTCTGGTGGGAGAACCAGGAAATGACCTTCAGGAATTAAAAGGTCTTGTCCGCACTTTGGGATACGAAGTTATCCAGCGCCTTACACTTACAAGACTTGAAATGCATCCTGCCTACGGCATGGGAACCGGAAAAGCACAGGAAATCAACGAACTTGCTCATTCAATCAATGCTGACTGCATTATTTTCGATTTCAATATTGAACCAAGAAAACAGAGAAACTGGGAAGAACTTACAGATCTTTCATGTTTCGACCGTCAGGAAGTAATTATCCGTATTTTTGCTTCCAGAGCTTTAACTAGAGAAGCTGTTCTCCAGGTAGACCTGGCACGGCTTCAGTATTCTCTTCCACGTCTTGCCCACATGAACCGGGACATGAGCCGCCAGCGAGGCGGTGCCTTCGGAAACAAAGGTTCTGGTGAAACACAGCTGGAACTGGATTCTCGAAAAGTCCGCGAAAAGATTCAGGCTGTAAAAAAAGAACTTCTGGAAGTTGAAGTAAACCGCCAGACCCAGAGAAAAAGCCGCGGAAAATTTCCAAGTTGTGCCCTTGTGGGTTACACTAACGCGGGTAAATCAAGTCTTCTGAACGCACTGACAGGAAGCGACGCCTTTGTTGAAGACCAGCTATTTGCAACTCTGGACCCTACAACACGAAAGCTTCCGATGAACGACGGTTCATCAGTTCTCATTACAGACACAGTAGGATTTATTTCCAACCTGCCCCATTCGCTTATCGATGCATTTAAATCTACACTTGAAGAAGCAACTTATGCAGATCTTCTTCTTATCGTTCTTGATTCAGCGGATCCCAATGCAATGGAACAATATAAAACAGTCTGCCATGTTCTTGAAGAAATAGGAGCCGACAAAAATCCTCGTCTCATTCTTTTGAACAAGTTTGATAAAGCAAAAGACGAAGCCGAAGAAAACCTTCAGAAACTCAGACTCACCTTCCCTGATGCTATATGCGTTTCTGCAAAAGATCAGTGGGGATTTGACGAACTAAAAGATAAGATTTATGACACTCTTCTTGGCGAAATCTGTGAATACATTATTCCAATGAACCAGATGCAGCTCATAAATGAACTTAAAAAATCAGGATGCATAGAAAAAGAAGAATGGCTTGATGACGGCGTTCACATTACCTGCCGTGCAACAGGAAGACTTCTTGCCCTTCTAAGCCCATTTGCAAAGTAATATGAAAGACAAAGTTTTATACATTATAATCGGGTGCCTTGCAGGAATCATTCTCCTTGGCACAGTTTTCGGACTTTTAAACGGTCACAGGCCTTCCGAAAACTTACGGAACGCAGATCCAGAACCTAAAGAAATTACATCACTGAACAAACACAGTACTGAACGCCTTGCCGCTTATTCTGACCTTGGTCAGATAAGGGCTGTTACAAAACCTTCAGGAAAAAATGAAAGCGGAATTCCTGTAGTGATTACTCCATGGCTTTCATACCCGGAAGGGGACACTGTTTTCTTTGAAGAGATTTCAAGAAAGCGCCTTGTGATTAAAGGAATCATCCAGACTTATTTTTCTGAACATACACAGAAAGAACTTCTTGAACTGACTGAACCAAAAATCAAAAATGAACTTCTTGAAAAAATTAACAGTCAGTTCACACTTGGAAAGATTTCTTCGGTATATTTCAGTGAGTACATTTTCCTGCAGTAAAGCACAGGCGCAATAAAAACGAAAACAATTAAGACAGAAACTGGAACTAAAATGACAGATGCTTTTATAAACGAAAAACTTGATGACAAAAACCCAAAATGGAATGATGCCGTAAAACGCGAAATTGAACTTTACGGACGGGGAAACGATATCCGCGATCCTTTTGAACGTGACTACACCCGTATTCTTCACAGTCAGGCTTTCCGCCGTATGAAGCATAAAACACAGGTTTTCTTTGCGCCTCACAACGATCATATCTGTACCAGAATGGAACACGTTCTTCACGTTGCGTCGGTTTCCAAAACAATTTCACAGCATCTTGGACTGAACCCTCAGCTTACAGAAGCAATCGCCCTTGGGCACGATATGGGACATGCGCCTTTCGGTCATTTTGGCGAAGACGTTCTGAATAAACTTATCAAACAGAAAGAAGGTTCCAACGCACCTAAAAAATTCTGGCATGAAAGAAACTCTCTTTTTTTTGCCGATTATATCGAAACTCTTCCCGACCCCGACGGCATTGAACAGCCTTTGAATTTAACTTACGCAGTCCGGGACGGACTTATCTGTCACTGCGGCGAAATTGACCAGCAGGGCGTCCGTCCCCGGGACAAAGCCATAGACCTTTATTCTATGACCCGGCCGGGCTTCATCCAGCCATTCACATGGGAAGGCTGTGTTGTAAAAATTGCAGATAAGATTGCATTCCTTGGCCGCGATCTTGAAGACGCCCGTGCCTATCACATAATCGATTCTGCTTCATACAGGCAGCTTCGCGAAATTGTTGCAGGAACTCTTGGCTTTGAACACAAAGGGGCCCGGCATGCCATGCGAAGCGGAAAAGCAATTAACACAACAGTTTTAATAAATGACATGATTGTTGATTTGTGCAATGAATCTACACCAGAAAAAGGATTATGCTTCAGCCCTGAATATTTCAAATTCATTACAGAAATCAAGCGTTTCAGTTTTGCAAATATTTACAGTCACTGGAGACTTGAAGAATTCCAGAACTATGCAGAAAACGTAATCAACACAATCTGGCGCACTTTAATGAAGGCTGAAGTTTTTGTCCAGAACGGACGGGTTGGACAGGCTTTGAAATTGTATCCGAAACTTGGGTCTACTTTTGAAGACTGGCTTATAAAGCATTCGAACTATCAGTATTTTGATGCCGCCAGACATTCAACTATAGACCGGAAGCGCATCATGCATTACAACACACCTCAGGTCTTTGATATCCACGACAACACTTCATATGAAAAGTGCTGCGTGGAGTATATTTCCGGGATGACAGATCAGTTTGCCATCCAGGTTTTTGAAGAAATCATCACTTTCTGATTAGTATACAGTTACTACATCACCGTTTGGATATTTCTTTGTGATGTAATCCTTAACTTTGTCACTCTGAAGAGCTTTTACCAGAGCTTTAATTTCTGGTTTATTTTCGTTACCGGCTTTTACAGCGATAATGTTTACATATGGTGAAGATGAACCTTCTACGAAAAGTCCGTCTTTTGCAGCTGAAAGACCTGCAGGCATTGCATAGTTACCGTTGATAACGGCTGCATCTACGTCATTAAGAGTACGAGGAAGTGAAGCAGCTTCGATTTCGCGGAACTTAAGTTTCAGAGGATTCTTTGCAATATCAAGTGGAGTAGCTGTAAGACCGCTACCTTCTTTAAGTGTAATAAGTCCTGCTTCCTGAAGAAGAAGAAGAGCACGTCCTTCGTTTGTAGGGTCGTTTGGAATTGCAACTGTTGCTTTCTTTTTAAGGTCTTTGTAAGACTTTACTTTCTTTGAATACAATGCGAATGGTTCAACGTGGATTCCACCCGCATTTACAAGGTGATAACCTTTTTCAACATTGAAAGAATCAAGGTAAGGAATGTGCTGGAAATAGTTTGCGTCGATATCTCCTGATTCAACTGCATCGTTTGGTGTTACGTAATCTGTGAATTCGATTACTTTAAGTGTAATGCCTTCTTGAGCAAGGTCATCAACGATAAGGTTCAGAAGTTCTGCATGTGGCTCTGGTGTTGCACCAACTTTGATTGTCTGTGCGAAAAGTGAAACTGACAGCAGAAGAGCTGCTGATACTGCGATAAGTTTTTTCATTTTAATCTCCTGTCACGGTTCTCTTTTAGAGAACCTTTATTTGTTTGTTTTGATTTATATTATTAATTTGACAGGAGATTGTGAAATACTATCTTTTAATACTTTGTTATAAAAATTATCTATAACTACAGGTAGTAACAGTTAGCGCTTCTGAAGGATTTTATTTGTAAGTCTTGTACCAATCCACTGGATTACAGCAACAAGAATAATAATGACAACAACTGCAGCAAGCATTATTCCAGTTCTGAATCTCTGGTAGCCGTAACGGATTGCAAGGTCACCAAGACCACCGCCGCCTAATGTTCCGGCCATGGCGCTGTAACCAATCAGGTTGATGATAGTTAATGTAATTCCCGATGTTACAGAAGGCAAAGCTTCAGGGATAATAACCTTATAAATAATCTGCCAGTTTGTAGAACCCATTGCGCGGGCAGCCTGAACCATTCCCGGGTCCACTTCATTCAAAGCATTTTCTGTAATTCGTGCAACAAAAGGTGCTGCCGCAATAGAAAGCGGAATAATGGTAGCAGCTGTTCCGATGGCAGTTCCAAGAACAAGTCTTGTAAAAGGCAGAAGAACAATCATAAGGATAACAAATGGGAAAGAACGAAGCACGTCAATAATGCGGCTTAAAACTGCATTAAAAACAGGATGAGGTGTAATTCCAAATTTGTTTGTAACGTTCAGTAAAACTCCCAGAGGAAAACCGATAAGAAGTGCAAACACTGTAGAAAGAGCAACCATAACAAGAGTCTGCAGTGTTGAAGTTCCAACAAGAACAAAAATCTGGTTCATTATTTACTCTCCTCTATTGCAACACCGCATTCACGGATAAAATTTACAGCCTTCTGAACTTCTTCATCAGCCCCCATGATATCGATAATCATAGAGCCGATATCTTTTGAAGGCAGGTGCTGGATTCCTCCGGCACGAATATTTATATCAACATCAAATTTCTTGCAGACCTGACTGATAACAGGTTTACCTGTATCTTCGTTTACAAAGTGAAGAACATATTTTCCGCCTTCATTTGACCAGCGGAGAAGTCCTTCATTCTTTTCATCATCCTGAGTCTGAACAATGTTTTTAATAAAGTCTTTGGTTACTTCAGTTTGTGGATTTGTAAAAAGATCTGCAACAAAGCCCTGTTCGACAACAGCACCGTTTTCAATAACGGCAACCTGGTCACAGGCATCACGAACAACTTCCATCTGATGAGTAATCATTACAACAGTAAGATTCATCTTTTTCTGGATTTCACGGATAAGTGCCAGAATGGAACGGGTTGTCTGAGGGTCCAGAGCCGATGTTGCTTCATCACAGAAAAGAATGTGAGGCTTTGTAGCAAGAGCACGGGCAATTGCAATGCGCTGTTTCTGTCCGCCGCTTAAAGTTGAAATAGGTGCGTTCCCGCGGTCTTCAAGGCCCACAAGCTTAAGCATTTCCTGAACGCGCTTTTCAATTTCAGCTTTTGGAGTGCCGCAAATTTCCAGAGGATAAGCAATATTCTTTGCAGCATTTCGGGAAGTAAAAAGATTGAAGTTCTGGAAAATCATTCCGATTTTACGGCGCTGCTGAATAAGTTCTTTTTTTGAAAGATTATCCACCCTTTTGTCATCATAATAAACTTCGCCTTCGTCAGGAGTTTCAAGAAGACTTACAAGGCGCACAAGAGAAGATTTTCCAGCACCACTTTTCCCGATAATTCCATAAATTGTATTTTCAGGAATATCGAGAGAAATGTCATTAACGGCAGTAATAAGGCCTGCCTGACCGGAATATGTTTTTTTAAGATGATTTAATCTAATCTGCATAATCTATTAAACAAAAGTATTAAACACGATGCATTGGCCGCAAACTAAAGTTTGCTACCGAGTTTTCAAGCAAACTGGCAGTATACTTTAATAAAGTCGTAAAACTTTATTAAACACGGTGCATTGCACTAAATACTTTCTCACTCATAATGTTAATATCAACACCCATTTCCTGAGCCATTTCTGCCATGTTTTTACGGAGATCATCAATAGCAACATCCGAATTATCCAGATTTGCCATCATCATCATAACAAAGTTTCCCGAAAGGATTGTCTGTGTAATATCAACAATGTTGATTTTGTGTTCAGCAAGATAAGCTGACACTTTAGCGATGATACCTACTTTATCAGATCCTACTACAGTAATAATTGCGTTCATTTATTTTCCCCTTATAAAAATTACAAACCAAGTGTTGAAGCGATTACAGCTTTTATTGTATGCATACGGTTTTCAGCTTCATCAAAAACTACGCTCTGGCTGCTTTCGAAAACTTCATCAGTTACTTCCATTTCACCGATACCGAACTTTTCAAAAATCTCTTTTCCAGTTTTTGTATTCTTATCGTGGAATGAAGGAAGGTCATGCATGAAAATGGCAGTCGGTTTTGCCATTTTGAGCACATCCATATTTACCTGATATCCTTTGAGGTCAGCAATGCGTTCTGCCCAAACTTCATCAGGTTCACCCATACTTACCCAAACGTCTGTGTAAAGAATATCGGCGTCTTTTGTTGCCTTTGCAATGTCAGTTTCACAGGTTACAGAACCACCAGAAGCCTTGCTCCATTCTGCACATTCAGCAAGAAGCTCTTTTGATGGGAAATATTTTTCAGGTCCGCAGAGAACCAGATTAAGTCCCAGTTTTGAACAAACGATTGAAAGTGAATTTCCAATATTGTAACGGGCGTCTCCATAATAAACCATTTTGAGCCCTTTGAGTTTTCCGTAGTGTTCGCGGATTGTAAGCATATCGGCCAGCATCTGAGTTGGATGATATTCATTTGTAAGTCCGTTCCAGACAGGAACATGTGACTGTTTTGCCAGTTCTTCTACAATTTCCTGACCGAAGCCGCGGTATTCAATACCGTCATACATGCGTTCAAGAACACGTGCAGTATCGGCAATGCTTTCTTTTTTTCCAATCTGGCTTCCTTCTGCAAGATATGTTGTTGAAATGCCAAGGTCATGTGCTGCAACTTCAAAAGAACAGCGTGTACGAGTGCTTGTTTTTTCAAAAATGAGAACAATATTTTTTCCGCGGTGAATATCTACAGGTATATGCTTCTTTTTCTTTTCCTTGAAATCTGCGGCTGTATCAAGGAGGAAAAGGATTTCTTCAGGTGTGAAATCCTTAAGTGTTAAAAAATCTCTTCCGGTAAGGTTAATTGAGCTCATGAAAAAACTCCCTTTAATTATTTTAAATATATTAAATAGAAATTCATTTTTATTTTATTTGATTTTTACTTAAGTTTCAATAAAGCCCCGCTTTAGACTTTTCTACACCAGTTCAGCAAGGCACTCTGTTTCTCCGCCCTTACGAATATTTTCCGTCAAAGGAGAAAGAATTCTTACATTCTGAAGCTGTCCGTTTTTCATCAAAGGTTTATCTGCATCAACTTCAATCTGACAGTGAAGGAAATTATTTGTTACTGCATGATAAATTATTTTCCCGTTCACTGCATTTTTAGGATTCCTTACAGTTTCAACCACGCAGGGAAGAATTTTTCCGACAAAGCTTTCTATGTATTTAATTTTTGCTTCAGAAGCCTTTGTGGTAAGTGTATAAGCCCGTTCCCCTGAAACTGCCTGGGGAACCTTGTTCTTCATCTTTACGGCTTCAGTTCCAGGGCGTTCTGAATATGGAAAAGCGTGAACCCAGCTCATGCCGCACTTTTTGCAAAGTGAAAGGCTTTCTTCAAAATCAGCATCCGTTTCTCCCGGGAAACCTGTAATAATATCACATGCCAGAAAAGGATTTTCTTTCACCAGTCTGATTTTCTCACAAGCTTCGATTACATCCTGAGCCTTGTACCCGCGTTTCATGGCTTCAAGAATTCTGTCGCTTCCACTCTGAACCGAAATATGGAAATGAGGGCAAACTCTCGGGTCGCTGATTGCTTCAAGAAAATCTTCTTTTACAATTTGAGGATAAATGCTTGAAACACGGATATTTATTTTTGAAGTATTTTTCAAAATCAGTTTCAAAAGACCGGCAAAATTTATAACACCGCCATTTGCTTCAGGCCCGTTCCAGGCTCCGTGATACTGTGCAATATTTACAGTAGTAATTACAACTTCACTTTGCCCCGAATCTTCAAGCTGCTTTATGCGGTCAATTACCGTCTGAGCGTCCAGAGAAACACTTTTACCGCGGGCAATATTAATAGTACAATATGCACACTTTGAATTACATCCGTCCTGAATTTTAATGGAAGAACGAGAATGAGCAAGGAAAGAATCTGTTGCAAGAACAAAAGAATTTTCAGGAACACCGGGATTTACCACAGGTTTCAAAATGATTTCTTTTTCTATAAGCGAAACAAGTGCAAGAGGATTAAAGCCGCAAGGCTCATTTCCGCAAGTTTTTTTTACAAGATCCGGAACGCCTGAAATACGGCTTTTTATCTGTCCGCCAAGGACTGCAATACGTTCATCCATTTTCTTGATTTCCAAAGGGCGAAGCTGAGCGTAACAGCCTGTAACCAGAACTGCAGCATTTGGATAAGTTTTTATAAGAAGACGGATAAGGCGGCGTGCTTTCTGTTCAGCTTTCTGAGTAACAGAACATGTGTTTATTACACAGAGTACAGTTTCTTCATCAACAGGAGATGCGGCAGAGACCGGAGTTAAATCAGAAGTAAATCCTGCAGCTGAAAAAAAATGTGCTGCCCCTTCACTTTCAATCTGGTTCAGACGGCAGCCCAATGTTTCAAAGCGGATTTTAAATTTTGAAAAATCCATAAATATTAAAGTTTCTTTCCCACTCTTTCGCGGCCAGTAGAAGCGTCAACATTTGAAGGATTCAGGCGGAGAGCTTCCTCATAGGCTTTGTGACTTTCATCATAATTTCCAGCCATTTCTCTGGCATATCCAAGACGAACCCACCAGCGGTCAATCAAAGGATCTTTCTTACATGCAGCGGTAAAGGCAATGTCCGCATGCTGATAACGTCCCTGTTTTATATAGATTTCACCCATAAAGTAGTAGGCACTGCCAACACGGGCACTGGACTCTGGTGCCGATGCAACATATTTCTGGAACTGTTCCATAGCACCGTTATTTTTTCCAAGGTAATATTTTGCTTCACCAAGAATTTCAATAAGACGAAGATCATAAGGGCTTATAGCAAGGCCTTCGGTAGCCCGCTGTTCAGCCTGATTGTACTGCTTGTTTTTTACAAGAGCCCAGCACATTACAACATAAGATTCTATTCGGTTTGGATTTTCAGCAAGTTCTTCTTCACAGACTGCAACTGATTCTGCATATTTTCCATTATGGTAAAGAACAAGAGCATCCTGTTTTGACTGTGCAAAAATTCCTGCAACACAAATAAAACTTAAAATCAAACAAACAACTATTCTTTTCATTTTCAATTGTCCAATATCACTTCTGATTTTTCGTTACATACTGCAGCGGCCACTGAATGAACAGCCCGGTTCAAGAACAACTTTCTTTGTTTTTATGTCACCGTCAAGACTTCCAGACTGAGTAACAAAAACAAGGTTTTCACCTGTCACATTTCCTTTTACTTTTCCCTTTATCAGAACACGAGATGCAGTAATGTCAGCATTTACAACGGCATTTGTATCTACAACAAGATCACTTGTTGCTTCTATTTTTCCGTTTATCTGACCACGAATCATGAGAGGCTGCTTGAATTTTATGCTGCCGGTAAATTTGATATCATTTTCGATAATTGTATCGAATGATTCATCTTCCATATCAAAAAAATCTGTATCTTTTACATCGAACATAAGTCCCACCTTTATGTTTTAATTAGTTCTTCATTGCAGCAAACGGATCGTTTGCTGTTTTATACATTTCACGAAGTTTTGGTTTTTCGATTTTACCTGTAGGGTTACGGAGAACCGGAGCAAAAATGATTTTCTTAGGTCTCTTATATTTTGGAAGTTCCATACAGAAAGCATTTACCTGTTCTTCTGTAAGACTCATTCCATCCTTTACTTCAATAATTGCACAGGTAATTTCACCAAGGCGTTCATCACCTAGTCCGATAACTGCAACATCCTTGATTTCTGTCATTTTGTGAAGGAAGTCTTCAATCTGAACAGGGTAGATATTTTCTCCTCCTGTAATGATAACATCCTTTTTGCGGTCAACCAGGAAAATAAAGCCGTCTTCATCCTGCATTGCCATATCGCCGGTGTAAAGCCAGCCTTCTTTATCAAGAACTTCATCTGTAGCTTTAGGGTTCTTGTAGTATTCGCACATTACGCCGTCACCTTTTACTGCAAGTTCGCCTACTTCACCCTGTTTTACTTCTACGCGTTTTTCATCAACAATCTTGCACTGCCAGCCAAAGCCAGGAACCCCGATTGCACCGATTTTGTGTGTATTTTCCACACCAAGGTGAACACAACCAGGTCCGATAGATTCTGAAAGTCCATAGTTTGTATCGTAATCGTGGTTCGGGAAATATTTTTTCCAGTCTTCAATAAGCTTCTTTGGAACAGGCTGAGCTCCAATATGCATAAGACGCCACTGATCCAGTCTGTAATCTTCTTTTTTAAGAGCCCCGGAATCCAGAGCTACAAGAATATCCTGTGCCCAAGGTACCAGAAGCCATACGATTGTACATTTTTCTTCGCTTACAGCTTTAAGAATGAATTCAGGTTTGATTCCTTTAAGAAGAACGGCCTTGCTTCCCGAAATAAGGGAACCAAACCAGTGCATTTTAGCACCTGTGTGATAAAGCGGCGGAATACACAGGAATACATCATCCTTCTGCTGGCCATGATGATTCTGTTCTACAGCAGCCGAGTGCATAAGAGCACGATGTTTGTGGAGGATTGCCTTTGGGAAACCTGTTGTTCCGGAGCTGAAATAAATAGCACCGTAATCATCATCTGTAATTGAAAGATTAAGGTCACGGCTGTCGTAGTTCATGGCATGCTGGTAGTAATCTTCGCTGAAAGTTGGAACCTGTCCGTCTCCAACATAAAGAAGAAGTCTGTGAGCCATGATTTTGTCAGCAATCTGTTCCATACGACCGATAAATTCAGGTCCAAAGAACAGAACACTGATATCAGCAAGGTCTACACAGTACTGAATTTCATCAGGAGCATAACGGAAGTTCAATGGAACAGCCAGAGCACCAGTTTTAAGAATACCGAAATAAACCGGAAGCCATTCAAGACAGTTCATCATAAGGATTCCGACTTTGTCACCTTTCTGTACTCCGCGTTCAAGAAGGAAATGAGCACAGCGGTTTGCCTTTTCGTTGAAAACACGCCATGTAATTTCGCGGCGGTAAGGCATGAAAGGTTCGCTCTGCATAAGATCATATTCTTTCCAAGTGACACGTTTTGTATCCCTCTGTTCAGGATTCAGTTCTACAAGTGCTACATCATCTCCGAATTCTCGGGCATTTCTTTCAAGATACTGTGTAATTGGCATTTTTTTAACTCCAATGGACAATTGACAATGACAATTGAAAATCAGGATTATAAAACCCTGTCTATCGCCTGAAAGTAAGTCAATTGAATAAGCATTATAATAATTATAATAGAAAATTTATCATTTCTCAATTATGACTTTTATGTTATCATAAGAAACTGAAAAATTACTAAAAAACTTAAACAGGATTAAAAAATGAAACAGTTATTGCTTGGAAATGCTGCTGTAGCCCGAGGTCTTTACGAAGCCGGCGTTTCCATTGTATCAAGTTATCCGGGAACTCCTTCAACAGAAATTACAGAAGAAGCCGCCCGTTTTAAGGAAATATACTGCGAATGGGCACCAAATGAAAAAGTTGCCGTAGAAACAGCATACGGTGCAAGCCTTGCCGGAGCCCGCAGTTTTGCTGCAATGAAACACGTCGGTCTTAATGTTGCAGCAGACCCACTTTTCACACTCAGTTATACAGGTGTAAACGGCGGACTCGTTATCGGGGTTGCCGATGACCCTGGAATGCATTCAAGCCAGAACGAACAGGACTCCCGCCATTACGCCATTGCATCAAAAATTCCTATGGTTGATCCTTCAGACAGTCAGGAAGCCATTGATTTTGTAAAAGAAGCCTACGAAATCAGCGAAAAATTCGACACCCCTGTCCTCCTTAAAATGTGTACCAGAATTGCACATTCCCAGAGCGTTGTTGAAACAGGCGAAAGAATAGAAGTTCCGTTAAAAAACTACGAAAAGAACATCCAGAAAAACGTAATGACTCCTGCAAATGCCATAAGGAAGCACCCGATTGTAGAAGACCGCACAATCCGCCTTACAGAATATGCAGAAACCTGCAGTCTGAACCGGGTTGAAATGGGTAATACCGATATCGGAATCATTACTTCTTCCACTTCATACCAGTATGCAAAGGAAGTTTTTGGGGATAATGCAAGTTTTCTTAAAATTGGACTTGTAAATCCTCTTCCTGTAAAGCTGATTAAAGACTTTGCCTCAAAGGTAAAAACTATTTACATAATTGAAGAACTTGATCCGATTATTGAAAATCACTGTAAAGCAATGGGAATTGAGGTTCACGGAAAGGATACTTTGCCTCTTTGCGGAGAATTCAGCCAGAATATAATCCGAAAAGCATTCAACATGCCGGTTTCAGAAGGCAAAAAGGTTGATTCCGTAATTCCTGTACGCCCGCCTGTTATGTGTGCAGGCTGTCCTCACAGAGGAATGTTCTATGTGCTTTCAAAAAACAAGATTACAGTTATGGGAGATATCGGCTGTTACACTCTTGGAGCGGCGGCACCATTAAATGCCATGGACTGTAATCTTTGTATGGGAGCTTCGGTTTCGGGGCTTCACGGATTCAACAAAGCCCGCGGAAAAGATTCAGAAAAACACACTGTGGGTATTATCGGAGACTCAACATTCTGCCATTCAGGCATTACAGGCCTTGCTTCCATTGCCTACAACCAGTCAAACAGCACTGTAATTATAGTAGACAACTCAATTACAGGAATGACAGGCCACCAGAACAACCCTGCAAACGGGATGAACCTTTACGGAGATCCTACAAGCAGCATTAATCTTGAAGCTTTATGCCAGGCTGTTGGCATTGCAAAAGAACATATCCGTGTTGTCGACCCGTATATGCTTGATGAGACAGAAAAAGTTTTAAAGGAAGAACTTGCTTTTGAAGGACCAAGCGTTATTATAAGCCGCCGTCCTTGCGCTCTTTTAAAAACTGTAAAGCATCAGCCGCCGCTTAAAATCAACGAAGAAAAATGTGTGGGCTGTAAAATGTGTATGAAAATCGGATGTCCTGCCCTTTCTGTAAAAAACAAGAAAGCCGCAATTGATCCTACAATGTGTGTAGGCTGTGAACTTTGTACACAGATGTGTAATATGGGAGCTATTAAAAAATGAGTGACGTTAAAAACATTATGATTGTTGGTGTTGGCGGACAGGGCGCCCTTCTTGCCAGTAAAACCCTTGGCCAGGTTCTTATGGATGCAGGCTACGATGTAAAAGTTTCCGAAGTTCACGGCATGAGCCAGAGAGGCGGTTCAGTTGTAACTTACGTACGCTTCGGGGAAAAAGTTTACTCTCCTATCATCGATAAAGGCGAAGCTGATTTCATTGTTTCTTTTGAACTTCTGGAAGCTGCCCGCTATGCAGAATACCTTAAGCCAGACGGAAAAATCGTAGTAAATACTCAGAAACTGGATCCAATGCCGGTTCTTACAGGAGCCGCAGAATATCCTTCAGATCTGGTTAGTGAACTAAAAGGAAAAGGTTTTGATGTCGAAGCCATAGATTGTCTTTCCCTTGCAAACGAAGCCGGTTCTTCAAAAGCCGTAAACATTGTGCTTATGGGACTCCTTTCAAAATTTATGGACTTCCCTGAAAACTCATGGCTCACAGCAATCGAAAAACTTGTAAAACCAGCCTTCCTGGACATAAACAAAAAAGCCTTTGCTTTAGGAAGAAAATAAAACAGATTTTTTTTAAGTGCCATACCCCTTTTCAATTTTCTTCATTTTACAGAACAAAAGTGAAAGGGGGGATCTTCAAATCCCTTCGTTTTTTTACTGTTCACCCCATAGTGAATCTTTCATTTCTTTTATAAACCTGATTTATATTAAATTTTCCCATAGGCATACTCTACAAAAAAATATTTCTTAAGATATGGGGTAAAATAATTTTTTATCTGTCCACTTAAAAAAACGGCAATTCCTGCGACTTTTTCAAAATACTTTTCATTGTATTCTCCCTTCAAATAATTTTTTTCGCTTTGTCAACTCAATCGAAGTGGGGAAAAAGATTTATCCATTCCGCTTCGCTTCAGTCAAAATAACAAGTTTAAAACAACAACGGGGACAGACCTCCGCGTTGCGGAGGTCTGTCCCCTTTGTAAATTTTCAACTAT
>JAHBAD010000137.1 GCA_018385395.1 Treponema sp. | reverse complement strand
GTGCGCCATCAACCTAACAAAATTTCTCCGTATCAGTTGTAAGAAGTTTACACTGCAAAAAGTGTCAGTGTAAAATCTTACATCATTTTACTTATTCCTTAGTATACAACACTTTCACGAATGTATCCAGATTTTTACACGGATACTGGTAAGTTTTACATTTTATCCAGAGGACTTATTACACCACCGCCTCCGCGAGGATTTTCTTCCCGCTTATTTCTATTGCAAACTTTTGGCGTACCAGATTAGTCATCGGTCTATAGCCGATTCCATAATTGTGACTGATTTGTTTTTCTTTAATGAATACAAGAATCTCGTCATCTTCCGGTTCATCTTTTTGTTTCAGAAAATCGTAGTAGTTTTTTCGGTTTATGTTTGCTATCCTGCAGTAAACTGTCAGTTTCCCTCCTGTTTTTTCGGCTGCCCGCTTGATTGCCCTGCACCGTTTTTTTTTGATACTTTGTCAACTTTAATCCCGCATTCTTCTGCAAGTGCTTCATAATATGCAAGTTTTTGCTTCAGGTATTTTACCTGTTTTGCAAGATCTTTTGGATTTTCTTCTTCCTGTTCCATTGCTTCCTCACCAAGAAAATAGTTCAATTTTCCTTCTGAGGCTATTTTAGCAATTTCCAGGCATTTATTCACAAAATAATCTCTTGTATGCATCCATCCCCTTACGGTTGAATCGCTGACTCCGTATTTTCGTGCTATCGCCTTTTTGCTCAGTTTCTTCACTTCATAATCAACAATTGCATTGATTCTTGTCTCGACTGGTACGCTTCCGCTTTCCATTTTTACCTCCAAATCTGTCACCTTTTCGTCACCAGTCGATTTTAAATGTGTTACTTTTTAGGGGTGCAGATCAATGAGCGTTAGCGAAGGACGGAACACCCGGCCTTCCGTGCTTGGCACGGAAGGCAAGCCCCTAATAATTCCATATTTCCGTGCAAAAAAACAAAAGTTACAACTGCCATTTTCTGTGCTACAGTTATAGGTATCGTGTAAAAAAGGAAGGCTTATGTTCAAAAAAGACGGAAATAAACTGGTTATAAATCATTGCGGGCTTGAAACTTGGATCGAAGCCTGGGGCAAAGATTCTGTACGTGTCCGCGTTTTGCGGGAAGATGCCTCTGGTGACGCCGTTTCAAAAGAGGATGGTCACCTTTGTGACTGGGCGCTGGACACCGTTCCTTCGGAAACTTCTTCTTGTATAGAAATAAATGATGTGGAAATCTCGGAACCGTGGCATGTGCATTACGAAAACCCCGAAAGTCATGTGCAGAAGTTTCAGGAAGCGAGCCTTACGAACGGGCGCATGCAGGTCCGCGTAAATTTTGAAGGCTGGATTTCCTTCTGGGATTTGGGGGCCGCCACAAGGGACATCGGTTTAAGAGGGGACAGACCCCTTGCCGCCACAAGGGACGCTGCTTCAAGAGGGGACAGACCCTGTGACGCCTCCGCCGCCAGTAACGCTTTTGCCGTTTCACGAGGGGACAGACCCCTTGCCGCCTGTGACGCCGCTTTAAGAGGGGACAGACCCCTTGGTTTTTCAGACGAACCAAAACTTCTTCTTGAAGAACAGTGGCGGAACCGCTGGCGCATCGACCGATACTGCGCACCGCTCAACACAATGGGGCGCGAAGTCTTTAAAAACAAAGATTCTGCCTATAATCAGATAAACGCCCGCTTCGAAGCATATGACGACGAAAAACTTTTCGGCATGGGACAGTATCAGGATTCCCACCTGGACAAAAAAGGCGGAGTCTGGGAACTGGCTCAGAGAAACAGTCAGGCTTCCGTTCCTTTTGTAATTTCAAACCGGGGGTACGGTTTTTTGTGGAATAATCCGGCTATTGGAACTGCAGCATTTGGCACAAACGGAACTGTGTGGTCTTGTCCTGAAGCCGACAAAATTGATTACTGGGTAACCTGCGGAACTCCTCTTGAATGTGAAAAGAATTATGCATCGGTTACAGGTTTTACTCCAATGATGCCTGATTTTGCCATGGGCTTCTGGCAGTGCAAGCTTCGTTACAGAAATCAGGAAGAAGTGCTTTCCGTTGCACGGGAATATAAAAGAAGAAATCTTCCATTAGATGTAATCGTTATCGACTTTTTTCACTGGACCTGTCAGGGCGACTTTAAATTCGATCCTGAAGACTGGCCTGATCCTGATGCAATGGTAAAAGAGCTTTCTTCCATGAACGTAAAGCTTATGGTTTCAGTCTGGCCTACAATTGACGAACGTTCAGAAAATTATGATTACATGAAAGAACACGGACTTCTTATCAGCTTTACGGAAGGCAAAGGCTTCAATATGGACTGGATGGGAAATACCGTTTTCTTTGATACCACAAATCCTGAAACCCGAAAGTTTGTCTGGGAAAAATGTAAGGAAAATTATTTCAAGAAAGGCATCGACCTTTTCTGGCTTGATGAAGCAGAGCCTGAATACGGCAATTACGATTTTACTAAATTCGGCTATCACCTTGGACCTGCCATGACCTGTTCAAATATTTATCCAAAGTATTATGCTCAAGCCTGGTATGACGGACTAAAAGAAAGCGGAGTTGAAAATCCTATTAGTCTTATCCGCTGCGCCTGGGCGGGAAGCCAGCGTTACGGAACTGTCTGCTGGTCTGGCGATATTCATTCTGATTTCAAATCTCTTCGCGACAATCTTCAGGCAGGTCTTTCTATGGCAACGGCCGGAATCCCCTGGTGGACAACGGATATCGGCGGCTTTTTAGGCGGCGACATTCATAACGAAAGTTTCCGCGAATTAATTGTCCGCTGGTTTGCATGGGGCGTTTTCTGCCCTGTTATGCGTCTTCACGGCGAGCGTCCCCCTTTCAAGGCGCTTGAAAAACCGTACCATGAAATCCGGGGCCATCAGATAAAACAGATGGAAACTGGTCAGGATAATGAAATCTGGAGCTTTGGTTCCGAAGTTTACGAAATGCTGGCCCCGCTTCTGCAGCTGCGCGCACGCTTAAAGCCATACATCGCTGAAGTAATGAAAACGGCTCACGAAGAAGGGGATCCTGTAATGCGTCCCCTCTTTTTTGATTTCAATGAAGATGAGTGCGCCTGGCTTATTGAAGATGAATATATGTTCGGGCCAAAGCTTCTTGTGGCTCCGGTAACTGACGAAGGCGTAGACAGCCGTTCTGTTTATCTTCCTGTTTTACCGAAAGGGGAGAAGTGGATTGAAGCTGTAACGGGCAAAAAATTTAAGGGCGGACGCTGTGTGAAAGCGGCAGCGCCTCTTGGAAAAATCCCGGTATTTACACGCGGTAAGTTTGAAATCCTTCTTTTTAATTGATAAACTGATTTCATGTATAAAAATCAGTTTTTGCGAAGATTAGTTTTTGTTGCAGTTTTATTTTTTGTTTATTTTCCTCTTAATGCCGCACAAGGTGTTTTGTGGGGGGCTGAAGATATTCGTGTCGTAAAAACACAATGGTTCGATATTATTTATCCGCCGGAATCTGAACAGAGTGCAGCAATTCTTTCGGAAAAAGCTGATGATATTTATTACGAGATTGCAGGGCTTTATGGCCATGAACCGCAGGTACGTATGCCGGTGGTTCTTAGTCCGTATGTTGAAGAATGCAATGCATATTTTACAAACGGGCCTTACAACCGAATTGTAATTTATGATACAGCAGTGATTGATGATCTTGCTGTTTTTTCGGAAGATCTTCTTTCTCTTTTCCGTCATGAACTGACACATGCTTATACTTTTAATTTGAAAAATGGTTTCTGGAAATTTATTGGGAATGTTTTCGGAGATCCTGTTGGTCCTTCATTATTTACAGTATCAAGTGGACTTGCTGAAGGGGCCACCATGACAAGTGAAGCCTCTTCCGGAGAAGGCCGTCTGAACAGTGAATTTTCCATGCATATAGTAAAACAGGCAAAACTTGAAAAAGAGTTTCCTGAATATGATGATGTTCAGGGCGGATCAACAGTTTTTCCTTATGGAAGCTTTTATTATTTTAATGGAGCTTTTAATCAGTGGCTTCAGAAAAAATATGGATACGAAAAGTATTCATACTGGCGGTATCTTCTTGTAAATGGAGCAAACTTTCCATCAGGCGCCTTTAAAAAGGCTTTTGGCATTGAATTGAATAAAGCCTGGAAACAGTTTGAGTACGATTTGTATGTTCCATCAATTGACGACAATCCTCTTAATACAGGTTATGTAACTGATTTTTTTACTGGAACAGATCAGTTTTCTTCAAAAAATCTTGCAGGACCTTTATATCAGAGTCTTTCTGCTTCTAAAGAAGGAACTTTATGGATTGAAAAAAAGCAGAATGGTGTTTTTTATAATGGGAAGAAAATCTTTTCCCGCCTGAATGTTGATACTGCGAAACTTTCTGCAGACGGCCGTATTATAGCTGTGACTTATTTTGATACAAAGGCTCCTGCCGTTTTAAGAAAAGTAAAGCTTTATGATACGCAGACAAAGAAAACTATTAATGTGGAAGGTTCAGGTTATGCCGATGCCACGGTCATTTGTAAAAGAAACATGTACTATCTGGTAAGTATGGGATTTTCCAGCAGTAAAAAATGGATTGATGTAAAAGAACTTGAATTTACTGAAAACGGAAAAAAAATAAATGTACGTAATAAACAGAAAATTGACATGGCGTTGAATACAACGCCGTCATATTTTGTAGATCTGGATAATTACAAAGGCGGAATGGCATATGTGAAAAAGGAAGGCCTGAATTATTATATAATTGTAACGGAAGTTGGAAAAAGTGAAATCCAGGAATATAAACTTCCTTATGAAAAAATGGTTATTCGAGATCTGAGTCTTTCTGTCGGAAGTAATGAACTTTTGTTTTCATGGACAAAACCTGGAACTATGCCTCGCCTTGGAAAATTAAACCTTGATACAGAAGAATTTACTTTTTATAAAGAGGATATATCTGGAGGTATTTTCAATCCTGTACGGCAAAATGACGGAAAAATTCTTTACTCTGGCCATTTTTACAGGTCGTACAGACTCCTGGTTCTTGATGAATCGAAACTTACTGTAGAACTGAACAGTTCCGCTGAAAAAACGGAATATTATTATGTACTTCCTGATAAAAAAGTGGAAACTGCCAGGGCTTTGGCAAAATCAAAACCTTATAGTTCTTTCGATTATTTCCAGGGAATGTTTATTCCATTGTCAGGCATAAATGTTAATCCTTTGGACCCGATTTTTGAAGCCGATGAAAAAACTGTAGCGGCACCATTTGGTCTTACTTTCCAGGGGACAGACCCTTGGGGCGGGCTTTCATACAGCCTGACAAGCGGATTTTCTTCTTTGACAGGGCTTGGTGGCGTAAGGGTGGGCCTTTCAGGAGGAACCGATACTTCTTTGTTTAAATGGCAGGCCGGAGGGCAGGTTGATTTTGATTATCTTAACGGAACTTGCAAGCAAATGTATGCAGATTGTGCCGGTTCCATACTTGTTCCTTTCGGACAGTATTCTCGTGTCGGAATGTCAGAAGCAGTGCTTGCCGGGCTTGTAAGGCGTTCTTCTCTTACTCTGCTGGAATCAAATACTGATGTGTTTTATTCCTGTGGTCATTATTCGGGACCTGGAACACTTGAATATTCAGGTTTTTCTGCAGGCTGCCGGGTAAAACTTGGACATTATTTTTATAATCTTGAGGAAACTGGTATCTATTATGAAATAGGAGTCAGTCCTTACTTGAATGTTTTCATTCCAAAATTGCTTCCTCTGAATTGTCGGGAAGGGTTTGTATATAATCTTCCGCTTCAGTTAAGTTTCAGTCTTTTTGATTATAATGCTTTTGCTACAGGCAATGCTGATATTGTGCTTTTCCGCCAGGATGTTCAGAAAGCATTGCCCGTAGTCAATTTCCTGTTCCTTCAGAATTATTATATTCGTACAGGTTATATTACTTCATTGTATCTGGAAGAAAGTGGAAATGTGCTTATGAATGATTATCTGTATCTTTCAGGGAATGTATATATATCATTGTCTTCAGCTTCTTCGGGGGTGACTCTCTATACTGATGTTATGTTCAGTTATCGGGATTTGCAGGCTGGACGACAGTGTATTTCCATTACACCAGGAATTAAAACACACTTTTAATTGTAACTTTTAAACTTTTTTTACAAATTCATAATACTCTGATATGATATAAGGATAGATTTTTACTTATCATTTGGCCTTTTACTGCCGATAATTAAAAAGGAAATTTCTATAATAGTTAAAAAAAAGGGGTTTATATGAATTTCAAACGAACATTTTCAGTGCTTCTTTTGTTTGCACTTCTTGTTCCAGCATCTTTTGCTCATGGGAAAAAGGATGTTGAAGAAAAAGATGTTGATAACCTTAATAGCTGGCAGGAAACTTTTAGCCTAGAAGGAAAGAAGAAAGGTAAATACAACATTATGATTACTGCCAAAGATTTAGGTGGTAATACATATATTGAAGGTCCGCATAATATTTTTGTTGATCCTGATTCGGATCTCTGTATTCCTGGTATTACTAACCCGGTTGAAAATATGCGTGTTGTCGGAAACCTGAATATTGTTGGTACCTGTAAGGATGATGATGGTGTTCAGCGGGTTGAACTTATTCTTGATGGAGAAAAGACTGTTGTAGCCGAAGGCGGTGAATTCTGGTCTTATTATCTGGATACAACAGAACTTGAAGAAGGTGCTCATACTATTGAAGTAATGGGTTATGATATTAACGGACTCGAAGGAAAGCATACAAAACTCACCTGGCAGCTTGACCGCCGTCAGCCTGTAACTTCTGTTAAAGAAAAAGATATGATTACAGACCGTGCTATGGGTCAGCTCGTTTCAGGAAATGTAAAATTTTTCGGACTTGTAGAAGACGGTAACGGTATTAAATCTCTTGCCTATTCTCTTGATAACGGTGAACATTTCCGTGATATAAAAATCAAGAAGAACGATAAACTTAAAAATGCAGAATTTGATATTTCTGTAAACACAAAAGAATTCAAAGATGGTCCTGCAGTTATCTGGTTTAAAGCAGTAGATAATTCCGGATCAACAGGTATATATTCATTCCTTTACTATATTGATAATACAAAACCTGATGTAAAAATCATTTCTCCCGCAAAAGACCAGCAGGTAAACGGAAAATTCTCTGTTGCCGGTTTTGCAAAAGACGCTATTGGTATTACCTCTTTATCATGGGTCTATGGAAAGGATTCTGGTGAAATCGAACTGATTCCAGGTAATCCTTACTGGAGTCTGGATTTTGATGCTACAGAAACAAAAGATAAATCAGTAAAATTTTCTATTACTGCAGTTGATGCTGCAGAAAATGTTGTTGAAGTTTCACAGAATATTCTTCTGAATCCAGAAAGTGATAAGCCTGTGGTAACAATTGCTTCTCCAGAAGCGGGGGCACAGTATTCTGCCGGTGAAGAACTTTTTGTTCGCGGTATCTGTCTTGATGATGATGCTGTTGCTGGTGTAAACATTTCTCTTGATGGTGGTGAACCTGTTTATCACGAAACAAAAGGGGTTTACTTCTTGAGTCTTGGAGATTCCGGCGAATACGGAACAAGTAAACACAAGGTGACAGTAACTGGTGTTGATACGAATGGTGTTGCAGGAAATCCTGTTACAGTTGAATTCTTCACTCTTGGTCTTGTGCCACAGTATTCAGAACCAGCAATTTCGACCGGAAAAGAAACAATTCCTTTTGTAAACGGCATTGAAGTTCACCCTGAAAGCGATTCAGCATTTACTGTTGATATTGCTTCAACAGCAGGTATTAAAAATGTCCGCACTGAATACTCAATTGGAAATAATGAACCAGTTGCAGTTGAAGTTCCTCTGAAAAATGTTGCCTCATACAAAGCTTCTATTCCTGTAACAAATGAAATGCCATTCGGTATTGTAAAGGTAAAAGTTACAGCAACAGATATTTATGACAGAACAAGTGATTATACTGGTCTTATTTATGTGACAAATACTACAACCGTAAAAAAGGATACTCCTGTTGTTGTATTTGATGATTCAAGAATTTCAGTTGAAGACGGAAAAAATCTGATTGTAAACAATTCTGAATTCCCTGCCTCTGGTTATCTTCTTGGCGATATTGCAACTTATGTTGAAATCGTTCCTGAAACACCATTTGCAACTGCAGTTCTTAACGGAAATCAGATTCAGTTGATTCCTGGAAATGCAATAGGAACTTCAGAAGAAGTTGTTGTTCGTGTTACAACAGCAAAAGGTGATAAGTTTGACTCAATTCCACTGGTGTTCTCAAATGACACAGCTCTTCCACAGCTTTCTATTGACGGCTATTCTGATTCAAATGCAATTAATATTAATAACAGTAATATTTCAATTAAGGGAAAAGCAACCTGTGAAACAGGTATGAATAAAGTAAAATATCGCCTTATGTCTGCCACAGTGCTTATGGCAAAAGGTGTTATTTCGAAAGTAAATCCTGTTGTTATTCCAGCTGATTTCAATGACGCTTCTTTTGATTCAGATGGAAATTTCTCTATTGATATTCCAACAGGCAACCTGGAAGATGGTCTTTACCTTGTTGAAGTAACAGCAGTAAGTGCTGCAGGAAATACAACTGTGAAAGCAGTATGTTTCAACAAGATTCCGGAAATTGAGGAAGATGAAAAAGGCAAGCTTCCTGTTCCAAAGACTCCTGCAATTGTATGGTTTGACGGAAGTGACGTTTATGCTGCCGGTGTGTACCAGGGAACCCTTTCTGAAACATTCAAAGCATTCCCACGTTCAGAAATGATTGAAGGAAACAACCCGCTCACATGGTCTACAACTGACGAAAATGAAAAGGTTGTTTCTGGAAAATATACTGCAGCTAAGGATCCAACTCTTTCTGCAAACTTCGCTCTTGTAAACGAAGAAACTTATATGAGCGGAATGCCAGTTACACTTGCTTTCGGAAATGACAAAACAGTTGTTCCTGGAACAGTAATTGCATACATTGATACAGGTGCTGTAGTTTCTTCTGCAACATATGAAATCTATGGTGAAGAAATTTCAGGTGGTGACGTACAACAGACTGGTTCTGCAAAACTCACAAAACCCCTTCCTGGCGAAACTCGCTGGACTGCTGAAATTCCTTTGAAGAATCTTCCTGCTCGTGTTACAAAAATCAAGCTGAATATTAAGGCTGGTTCTCTTACAAAGACAATTGAAGGTTCGGTAAAAATTGTTCGTCCAACAGAAGAAAAAGCAATTGATGATAAGGAAAATATCTATTCAATGGCTTCTGTTGATATGCATTACGATTCAGTCTCTGACCTGTATTTTATGGGACCAGATTCAAAATTCTATTTCTACGCAAATTTCCCGGCACCAATCAGTGTTGAACTGAACGGCGCAAAAGACGGTCTTAAAATAGACGTAGAAGGAAACCTTATCACTGTTACTCCTGCAAAAGACGGACGTTATGACGGCGTATCAATTAAAGTGAAAGATATTCTGGGAGATGAACATACTTCTGATAATCTGAATTTTGTTGTAGATTATGCTGCTCCTGAACTTAAGATTGAAACTCCAGCTCTTCACGAATGGGTTGGAAATGAAATCAAAATTTCCGGAACTGCTGCAGATGTTCTTGGCGTAAGAACAATTGAATACTCTCTTGATAACGGTGCAACATGGGAATCGTTTACATTGAATTCAGGTGACCCTGATAATAAAGGTGTTACTTACAGCCAGGTAGTTACTATTTCTCATATGGCTGATGGTCTTATTCCAATTGATGTTCGCGCAACAGATATTACAGGAAATGTATCAACAGCTCGTATTGCAGTATTTAAAGATGTTACTCCACCAGAAGTAAATGTTGTTCTTCCACTTGGAGAAGATATTGTAAATGGTGAAACTCTCATAGTATTTGATATTAAAGATAACGGTCTTTACAACAGAACAGAATATGTTCTTCCACCAGCTGCTTCAGCTGAAGGAAACGGACGTATAGAAATTCCGTTCAGACCACTTGTAGCAACAATGATTGGTACAAGAGAAATGCCTATTGATGATGCAATGTCATTTGAATTTTTTGATGATGCAGGAAACAAGACTGTAATCGAAAAATGGGCCTTCCTTATTGATAATGAATCAGACCTTCCAGTTTCTGAAATTCATGTTCCAGAAGAAAATCAGGTTATTACCCGTGACTTTACAATTTCCGGTATAGTAACTGATGATGATGGTAAATCATCAATCTTCTATAAGATTGATGACGGAGAATTCATTCAGTACCCTGAAATGGGAACAAGTTTCTCAATTGATGTTCCTATTTCATCAATGAAAGATAATGAACATACAGTTACAGTTTATGCTGTTGACGTAAATGGAATTAAGGGACCTGAAACAGTTCGTACATACCGTGTATCACTTGCTGAACCAAAGGGTGTTCTCGTATCTCCTGATATGGATACATCTGTTCGTGGCGTAATCACACTTTCTGGTTGGGCAAACGATAAGAACGGTATTGCAGATGTAAAAGTTTCTCTTGATAATGGTAACTCATATAACGATGCAATTCTTACAAAAGTTGACGGTGCTGATGCAGACTGGACTTACACTGTAGACTCACGTGCAATTCCTGGCGGCTCTCAGGTTGTCTTCCTTAAAATTACAGATAATTATGGAATCCAGGGACTTTATTCAAGCTTGATTAATATTGATAACCAGGCACCAACACTTTCTCTGGAACTCCCAATTGACGAATCAACAACAACAGGTCAGCTGTTCTTCTCAGGTTACTCATTTGATAACGTTGAAATTACAGATATGCATGTAACAATCAGAAACCTGGAAAAACTCACTGACCCTTATGTTGAAAGCTTCCCGATTGACCGTGTAATCGGTAAAGTTCTGGACATTACATCTCTTGCTGACGGCTTCTATAACATTGAACTTACCGCAATAGATGCTGCAGGAAACTCTTCAAATGTTTCCCGCAACGTTCACCTGGATAAAAAACGTCCACAGGCAGTTGTTGATATTCTGTATCCATTAAACGGTGAACACAAAACCGGTGAATTTAATATCTACGGTCAGGCAGAATCAGAAGGAAAAATAGCTCTTTTGAATCTATACGTTGATGATAAATTTATTGCAGAAACTGAACTTACAGATTCAGGATTCTACAAGTTCGGTATTACACAGGATCTTCTGGCAAACGGTGAACATTTCTATTACGTAGAAGTTGTTCTTGAAAACGGTGCTAAGATTTCTTCGCCAGTTCAGAAGATTACTTACAGTGCAAACGGACCATGGATTACAATAGATAACTTTGTTTACGGTTCATTTGCTATGGGTCGTCCATACCTTCGTGGTCGTGCAGGTTATACAATCGATGGCGATGAACTTCTCTACTCAAAAACAAAAGAAGCTCCTGTCGAACTGAAAGAAGAAGTTGCTGCTAAAGTTGTAGAAAAGATTGAACTTTCTATGGATAACGGACGTACATTCATACCACTTTCAAAAGGTGACAAATGGATGTACCGTATTGAAAATGAAGACTGGCCGGAAGGTTATCATTTCCTGTTGCTCCGTGCAACAATGAAAAATGGTGAAACAGCAATAGAACGTACAATTGTTCAGATTGATAATACAAATCCTTCTGTACATCTGATTGCACCTGAAGTTGGTGGTCGTTATAACCAGGAACTGAATTTCTCAGGACTTTCCGGTGATGATGTTGAACTTGAATCTGTAACTGTAACTCTGCGTAAGGGTGATAAATCTTCTTATGAAGTTCCATCATTTATTCAGGGACTTTATGTAGACTTCCATTTCTGGGGTGCTACTCTCTTTGATGTAGGCGCAGGTCTTACATTCTTTGATGATAACGTTAAGCTTCAGTTCCAGTGGGGACAGTTTACACAGGCTCAGCGTGATACAGTTTCTTCACTTCTGAACCAGGAACAGTCAGATATGCGTTATGGTGGAAACGTAATGGGTATCAAGTTGCTTGCAAACATTTCTTCTATTCCATTCAGTTATTTCTTTGGTCATGACTGGGACTGGTTGTCTGCAAGTATTGCTGTTGGTGCAAACTTCTCTTACTTCACTGAAACAAACTCTGGGGTACCACAGGTACTTTCTTCTGGTATTCTCCAGATTGAATTCCCTAAAGCTAAATTCAATGGCGTAAAAATGTTCAGTACTGTTTCTGGATATACTGAAGGCTCATTGTGGTTTATTCCTACAGACATTCAGACAGATGCAGCTAATGCACCTAAGAAAATTGTTCCACAGATTTCTGTCGGATTGAGAGCAAACGTATTCTAATATTATTTGAGGTTTTAGATGAATAGAAAACTTAAAAACCTTATTCTTGCAGTTCTTCTATGTGTAGCAGCATTTCCTGTTTTTGCATTGGAAGAATATGTAAGTCTGGTGTACAAGGAAATTGATGTTGCCTTTGCAAACCGTTCTGATGAAAACCTTGATAAGATTCTTCAGAAATATCAGGGTGACGATTATTATTTTCTTATGGAAAATTATTCCATGAAGAAGGTACGTCGTCTGATTATTATCAACGACTATGAGTTTGCTATGAACGTAGCTCTTGTTATCATCGATAACAATCTTTATAACATCGAAGCGGGCGAACTTTATGCAACAATTACAGATGCTTATGAAATGCAGAAAACTCTGGATCGTCTGGCAGAAGAAAAACGACAGGCTGAAGAGATTCGTCTTGTAAACCTTAAGGA
>JAHBAD010000128.1 GCA_018385395.1 Treponema sp. | reverse complement strand
ATATAATTTCTTGCAAAAAAAATCAGGAGAAAAAATAAGTGAAACGTGTATTTGGAACTGTTGCAGTTCTTTTCGCTGCAAGTTTATTTTTCAGTTGTGCTTCAAATAAAGGAAACGATTCTGTAGAAGCAGAAGAAGCTGATGTTTATGAGCTTCAGGTGTCAGAAAATAAAACAGAAAAAAAATCTTCAAAAGAAAAACAAAATAAGAAACGAAAAAACAGCTTTGCTTTAGGTGATATGTTTTCATCCAAATATTCAGAATTTGGGGAAGGTTCTGTTTATACTCCAAAAGCTTTTGGAGGGAGAAAGCAGGAACTGGTTTCCTTTGTTATTTATCCAAAAACAGAATCAGCAGGATTTGGAAGTTCTTATATGGCTTCGTATTATTATCTGACAATGGATGATCAGAACCGTAAGATATTGACATCTTCTATGAATCGTTATCTCAATGATTTTGAAGAAAAGAAACTGGACCGTAGCAATAAAAAATCATATAAAGTATATGGTAAAGTAAAAGCAATTGTAAGATGGGGAACATTTAAGGCAAATAATCCTTATTATTCACAGGATGCGGTTCTTACACTTGGTTATAAGTTTGAAGATAATTCTCCATACTTCAGTATTCAGATGGAACAGGTTCCAGATGATGGAACTGCTGCTGTAGCAAAGGATGTTCATGACGTTGTATTCTCAATGCGTCTGAATTATTTCCTTACAAAAAATCAGTGCCGTGGTTTTATTGATAACCTTACTGATGAAAAAGTTTATGATGCATACAATGCATATGAAATTGATACTTACGGAGCTACTGAAGTCGAAGATGTTTACTTCGAAGAAGAATCTGATGAAGTCGAAGATGTAGAATAACTGATTGATTTTTTAGTATTACAGGATAGGGCCGGCAAGAAATGCCGGTCTTTTTTATTAAAGGGGAATACTGTATTGTTTCAATTTATTTTGAGTTCAAGGCAGCCGAAGATGAATATTTCTTTACTTGAAATCTTTTGGACATAAAAAAACCGGAACTTTTATAAGTTCCGGTAAGTAGTGCCTGTGGGGATTGAACCTACGACATCACGGATATGAGCCGTGTGCTCTACCGACTGAGCTAAGGCACCGAAAGTGTTATTATATTAACTTTTTACCTGTTTTGTGTCAATAGCACTTTTGAGTTTTTTTGAAAAAAATTGTAACTTTATCTTAAAGCAGCATATGGGATCAGAGTTTTTGCATACTCTACAAGTTCTGAAAGGTCGCGGTCAAGGTATGGCACAATCTTGTTATATTCAGGATTCAGACAGTTTTTATTTCTAAAGCCTGCAAACTGCCATGAAGCATCTTCCGGGAGGATTTCTGCTATGTTTTTTATGTCTTCTTTTGTGACGAGGCCTGGAACAAGGACAGTTCTGTATTCGCGGTTTAAAGCCGGATAGTTTTCGGCTATAAGCTTTGCAGAACGGGTGAGGGCATCTGCCATTATTTTTCTCTCTGAAGGTATGCTTACTGGAAGCATTGTTTCTGCATAGCGGTCTGGACTTGTTTTTATATCCATTGCAATAAAGTCCGGACGAAGGTTTTCATCATTAATCAGTGTTTCCAGTCTGTCTGGAAGCATTCCGTTTGTATCCATTTTTACAAGCATGTTCATGGATTTTGCTTTCTGGATTATGTCTTTGAGGTATGGATTAACAAGAGGCTCTCCGCCAGAAATTGCTATGGCAGATATGACATTCTTTCTTTTTTCCAGGTGCTGGAAAAGGTCATTTACAGAGGCAAGATTTTCTTCAGGTTCGTTATTTAAAACAAGACCCGTATTGTAACAATACGGGCATCTTAAGTTGCAGCCTTTCAGGAAGATAGCTGTGGCAATGTGTCCCGGAAAATCTACCATTGTAGTTTTTACCAGAACACCTGCCGGTTTATTTAAGTCATGCATTATACAGTCGTATGAACTATGCTGTTACCAGTTCTTTTTCGAATACAGCCTGAAGTTCTTCAACATTGTGGCAGCGGGCTGTTTCATTTCCGTTTGCATCATAACAGATTACTGTAGGAGCTGCGAATACACCTTTCTTTGCAGCTTCTGCAAGGCCTTCTTCTGAATCAACATCGATTGAGCGTCCCAGAACCTGAACGTCTGCCATGTAAGCTTTTACAGGAGGGCAGTTTGGACAAGTTTTGCGAACGAAGAGTTCATATGATGCAACAGAGCCGTCTTGTGCAACTGTTTTTGCTGTCATTGATGGTGATTCTGAAGCACATGCGCAAGTTGTGTCAGCTTCAGATAATTCGTAGATGTGACTGTCTTCAAGTGTAAAGTTTTTGCGCAGGTCAAATTCGTCACGTTTACCTTTGTTCCAGTTGCGTACTGAGCGGTAGTATCCTACGATGCGGGCATAAACTTCAGTTTCTGACCCGTGTACATTTTCCAGTGCTGCTTTTGTCTCAGCGATTTCTTTTTCAATCTGTTCGAGAGTTTTTGTTTCCATTTTTTTCCCCTTTTATTTTTTTGGCAATACTTTTATATATTATTAAAACAGGAATCATTCCTGATTCGTACCACCCACCACTAAATATAGTGTATAAGTAGTGTTTTTGTCAACTAAAGACACTATAATTTTCGTGCATTTTACAAAAAAACTTTAGTGTCTTCCAGCAGTTTATTTTCCCTGAGCCAGAATTTTTGCTCTTTCTTCTTCCAGGTTTTTCAGAACCAGACGAAGTTCAGCTTCTCTTTCAGCTTTACATTTAGGACATTCGAACTGTTCACCGCTCAGGTAACCGTGTACACGGCAGATTGAGTAAGTTGGCGAAATTGTGAAGAACGGAATGCGGTATTTACAGGCAATAGCTCTTACCAGGTCGCGGCAGCTCTGCCAGTCCTTAACCTGTTCGCCCATGAATACGTGGAACATTGTACCACCTGTGTATTTAGTCTGAAGAGCTTCCTGGTGATCCAGGGCTTCAAATACATCAGGAGTGTAATCAACAGGCAGCTGTGAAGAGTTTGTATAGAAAGGCTCGTTCTTTCCGCTTGTGATAATGTCCGGATACTGTTCCTTGTCGTGGCGGGCAAGGCGGTATGATGTAGATTCTGCAGGTGTTGCTTCTAGGTTGAACAGGTCACCTGTCTGTTCCTGGTAGTCTGCAAGTCTGTCTCTCATGTGTATAAGGACTTTTTCTGCAAATTCTTTTCCCTGTGGATCTGCAATGTCTTTTCCAAGGAAGTTGAGACAACATTCGTTCATACCACAAAGACCGATTGTGCTGAAGTGGTTTACGAGAGTTTTCAGGTAGCGTCTTGTGTAAGGAAAGAGACCACTGTCATAAAGCTTCTGGATAACCTTGCGTTTTGCAAGGAGAGATTCTTTTGCCAGATCCATAAGGTAATCAAGGCGGCTGAAGAATTCTTTTTCGTTCTTTGCAAGGTAACCGATCTGTGGAAGGTTGATTGTAACAACACCGATAGAACCTGTGAATTCATCGGCACCGAAAAGACCACCACCACGACGGCGAAGTTCGCGTTTGTCCAGCTGGAGACGGCAGCACATTGAGCGAACATCGTTAGGGTTCAGGTCTGAATTAACGAAGTTCTGGAAGTTTGGTGTACCGTACTGGGCTGTCATCTGGAACAGAAGCTGTGCAATTTCTGAATCCCAGTCAAAGTCGCGGGTAATGTTGTATGTTGGAATAGGGTAGGCAAAACCGCGTCCTGCAGCATCACCTTCAATGAGAAGCTGGATGAATGTCTTGTTAATAAGATCCATTTCTTTCTGACAGTCACCGTATGTGAAGTCCTGTTCTTTTCCGCCTACAACAGCTTTTTTGCCTTTAAGGTCTTCAGGACAGTTCAGGTCAAGTGTTACGTTTGTAAATGGAGCCTGTGACCCCCAGCGGCTAGGTGTGTTTACACCGTAAAGGAAGCTCTGGATACACTGGCGAACTTCTTTTTCTGTAAGATTGTCCTTTTTTACGAAAGGAGCAAGATATGTGTCGAAAGAAGAGAAAGCCTGAGCACCAGCCCATTCATTCTGCAGGATTCCAAGGAAGTTTACCATCTGGTTTACCAGAGTTGAAAGGTGAGTTGCAGGTGTTGATGTGATCTTGTCCGGAACCCCGCCAAGACCTTCTGCGATAAGCTGACGGAGTGACCAACCGGCACAGTATCCTGAGAACATTGAAAGGTCATGGATGTGGAATGCACAGGTTTTGTGTGCTTCTGCAACTTCTTTTGAGTAAATATTATTGAGCCAGTAGTTGGCTGTAATTGTTCCAGAGTTATGGAGAATAAGTCCACCAAGAGAGAAGTTTACGTTTGCGTTTTCGTTTACACGCCAGTCACTCTGACCAAGGTATCCGTCCATTGTCTTGTTGATATCAACCATAAGGTTTTTTGCGTCACGTACTGCTTCACGGCTTGCACGGTAAAGGATATAAGCCTTTGCAATTTCAACTTCTTTATTTTCGATAAGAACTGTTTCTACGATATCCTGAATTTCTTCAATGGCAGGAATTGAGTGTGCACGGTTACCTGCAAGCTTTACACGGAGTTTTTCTTCTACCAAATCTGTAATTTTTGAAGCCTTTTCGTCATCAGGACTTTTTGTTACAGCTTCGATAGCCTTGTTTACAGCTGCTTCGATTTTTGTACGGTCATAATCAGCAATTTCGCCTGAACGTTTAACAACAGATTTCAGAAATCCTTTTGTTTCAGCGTCTGAACTGTTTCCTAAAAAGCTCCGCCACTGCGGAAAAACTGTCTGGTCACTCATTTGTCCCACCTTTTTATTATAATAAAATTAGTTTACTGAAAAAAATTATTTACGGTTTTCAATTGATTTGATTTCACTAAGGAATCCTTCAATGTTTTCAAACCGTTTATATACCGAAGCAAAGCGGATGTAAGCCACTTTATCTACTTCGTAAAGTTTCTGTAGTACAATTTCTCCAAGTTCTGCTGTTCCTATTTCCCGTTCTTCACGACCCTGACGGATAGCAGCATCTTCGATGTCAGTGATAAGCTGTTCCACCTGTGTAGTAGGGACCGGACGCTTTTTGAGAGCATTTTCGATACCTTTCTCAAGTTTTGTTCTGTCAAAAGGCTGGCGGCGACCGTCATTCTTTACGACAAAGAAAGGTTTTTCATCGATTCGTTCATAGCTTGTGAATCTGTAGCCGCATTCAAGACATTCACGACGGCGACGGATAGATTCTCCGTTTACCATAGTTCGCGATTCAAGTACTTTATCTTCCAGGCTACCGCAATTTGGACAGCGCATTTCCCACCCTTTTTTTACTTTTCATATATAGTGTTTTTTGCTTATGGTTCAATATCTTATAACACTACTAATGGGGTGTAAAGGGGAATTCTGAAAATAAATTTGCAAATTCAAAAACTTTTTTTCTTGACAAAAAAATACTGGACTGCTTGTTTATTCAGTGAAGTAAAACTATCTGAGGATTTACTATTCATAAAATAAGGGTAAATGGAGTGGTTGCCCGACAGACAGAAAATGCTGTTTATTTCTTTTTTGATTTTTTACTGTCTTTTTTTGAGGTTTTCTTATCAGATTTTTTCTCAGTTTTTTTGACTGACATCTTTTTCTTGTCAGATTTTTTATCTGATTTTGCAGTTTTTTTGGATTTATTCTCTGATTTTTTGTCAGATTTTTTGTTTTCTTTTTGATCTGTTTTCTTGGCACGTTTCTTTCTGAGGAGGATTTTCTTTTCAGGGAATACGTATTCCCGTTCTTCAAAGGCAAAAAGCTCAAGAATAAGGCACAGGAAAATGAAAATATTCAGGATTAAAGGAAGCCAGTTTCCGAAACGGGCATATGTAGTGGTTTTTCTCTTGTAAACGGGAATATCACAGGTTACGGATGCTGCTTCAAAAAGAGGAAGTTCGCATAATATTTTGCCTGCAGGGTCTAAAACTGCTGTTAATCCTGCATTTGTTGAACGTACAAGAGTTGTTCTGTATTCGATTGAACGGTAAGAAGCTATTACAAAGTGCTGAATTTCGGCTGATTTTTTCAGAGACCAGGAATCGTCAGTTATGTTCATGAAAACTTCAGATCCGTTTTTCCATAAAGGACGCATAATATCGGTGAAGGCGTCATCATAACAGATTGGAGTACTTATTCTGGTTACAGGAGGAAGTTCATCTTCTATTTTCTGCTGGTAGAATTCCTGATTGAGATTTATGTTTTTAACAGTTTCAACAAGAGGTTTATCGTACCATTGGCAGGGAATATCAAAGAATGTGTACTGATTTCCAGGTGTCCAGCCTGCGGAAATGCCTATGACTTTGTCCATAAAGTCGCGGACTGGCGGGTATTCCATAAAAGGAATGGCTTCTGCGAAGGGAACAAGATGATTTTTTCCGTACCAGCCACGAAAATTTGCATTTTTATCAAAAACAATTGCAGCATTGTAATATTCTGGAGAACTGCTTTTAAATTTTTTGCGGAAAGAACCGCCTGCAAGGAGAGGCGTCTGATTTTCCCGTATAAATTCGAAAAGAGGTTTTTCTTTTGGGTAATTTGAATATTTTGTATTTGCGTCTGGAAATGCTGATTTCAAGCATCCTTCGCTCCAGACAATAAGGTCTGCTTTTTTGTCATTTTCTTTCAGTTCTTCTAGCCTTGAGTTTGTTAAGCTCTGGGAAAGAAGGATGGACTGTCTGTCTGAGCCGTCAAGCCATGGGTCTTCATTCTGCTGGACCAGAATAGTGGTCAGTTGTTTTATAGGGATTCTTGTTTTCTTATATTCAATAAGGCCATAAACCATTGAAAGTGAGAAAAAGACTACCCAAACGAATGCACAGGTTCTGTAGGAATCAATCAGTCTTTTCTTTGCAGGAAGATTCGGAACCTTGAAATAAAGTTCTATTCCTTCGCCAATAAGAGCAGAAAAGAACACTGTCAGGAAAGTAATACCATAAGTTCCCGTAATGGCTGAAAGCTGCATGAAAATGCGGGCCCTGAACATACAGGAAGAGATTGTTCCCCAGGGATATCCAAGGAATCCTGAAGATTTTACCCATTCATATGAAGTATAAACTGCGGCAAACCAGAAAATTCTTTTTGGAATAAGGTGTATTTCGTTAGCAGATGTAACATTAAGTGGGTTCCGTCGTTTTTCTGTATAGTATGGCAGATAAAAAAGGGCACCGAAAAGAGCGCCGATACATCCGGTTCCAAAGGCTGAAGCTCCAAGAGTAAGGGCAGCGAAATCTTTGAAAAAGGCAAGCCAGTAAGAAGACAGAAGATGTGTCGTACAAGTCTGTATGAAACCCAGTAAGAAGGCAATCCAGAAGTTTTTTGAACGTTTGACTGCCATGTAATATGGAATTATTGCAACAAAGGCTATGAAAGGTGAACCGAATTTTAAAAGTTCATTTGGAATTGCCAGCGAAAGGAGGAGACTTGAAAAAAGGGTATAAAAAACTTGTAAAATCAGATTCATTATTTTATAATTATTCAAATATCTACTTATT
>JAHBAD010000120.1 GCA_018385395.1 Treponema sp. | reverse complement strand
TTCCCTTGGCAAAAAACATAAAACGTCGAAGCTCTGAAAGCCGCTCTTTATTTTTCTGGGGGAGGGGGGAAGGCCCCCCCGGGGGCGGCACTTCGTTGCCTCCACACCCCCTTCTCCTGGGGAGCGCAGCCCCCCAAGCCCCACGTTTATGAAAGAAAAACAAATCTATGAAATGTTCAACCGTCTTCGCTCTCAGAATCCGAATCCTACTTCGGAACTGAACTACGTGAACGCCTATACACTTCTTGTAGCTGTTGTGCTCAGTGCTCAGGCAACTGATAAAAGCGTGAACATTGCAACAGAACCTCTGTTCAAAGTTGTAACAACTCCTGAACAGATGGTTGCCCTGGGTGAAGAAAAACTTATCACTTATATCAAATCTATCGGTCTTTATAAAACAAAGGCAAAGCACGTAATAGAACTTTCAGAAAAACTCATTTCAGATTTTAATTCACAAGTGCCTTCTTCCCGTGAAGAGCTTATGTCACTTCCAGGCGTTGGTCAGAAAACCGCAAACGTTGTTCAGAATGTAATTTTCAAAATGCCAACAATGCCGGTTGATACTCATATTTTCCGCGTGAGTCACAGAATAGGATTATCCGAAGGCGACACCCCGAACAAAGTGGAAGAAGATCTTCTGAAAATCACTCCGGAAGAATTCGCCTTCAATGCACATCACTGGCTTCTCCTTCATGGCCGTTATGTATGTACGGCAAAAAATCCAAAATGTGAAAACTGCCTCATTTCGGACCTTTGTGCTC
Source organism: Treponema sp. (assembly GCA_018385395.1). Classification (GTDB taxonomy): domain Bacteria; phylum Spirochaetota; class Spirochaetia; order Treponematales; family Treponemataceae; genus Treponema_D. The sequence continues at coordinate 9,638 of JAHBAD010000120.1, read as the reverse complement.
ATAATCTTTAAAAATGTAATGTTGCTAATCGTATTACTTCATACGCACCATAGTAAACTCCGGCGGCTTTGTTCTTTATAATATTCATGCACATGCGGTTCAGGATTTCTGGTTCTTTCTGGAACTGATCCAGCATTTCGCGAACGGAATTTTTAGTTTCGCATTCGTATGTACCGTCACCGATTTCCGCACTGTGGATTGCACCCCAGGCTTCGTGTCCACCAACACGGCGGATAAAAAGTTTCGGAACAGGATAGAATGCCAGCTCGCTTGGTTTTGTAACAAGGACATCGCTTCCGCGCATAAGAAGATTTGTTACATAAACGGCAGCGAAAATATCTTTGTTGTAGAATACGTGAATTCCTTTTGGTGCACTGGTGTCTCCTGCAGGAGTCAGGAGAGAATCTGCAAAGTTTTTGGCATCTTCAAAAACATCAAAATGTGTAACTGCAATTTCTTTGAGTTCAGGAATATCTTTTAAAAGTCCTTCCCAGACATTTTTATGGTCGCCCGTATTCAGCATAAGCATTGCCCGGCCAGCTTTGATTTCAGGCATAAGGTAACGGATAATATCTCCGTAAATCTCTTTCTGGGCTCCGGCTCCGCCGATTGTAAGCAGGTAGCGTACTGCATCTCTTTTTGCACGGCGGTCCATTCTGAGCTGACAGTCATTTTCAATGTTCACAACAAGTTCATGGTCAATGTAATGACCTGTACATTTAAGTGAACCGTCAGTCATTGGTTTAAGGATATTGTCTTTGTCCATTCCGCGGAGAGCTTTGTATCCAAGGTATGAACTTTCTGTCTGAACTGTGTGGAGTGAACCTTCTGCCAGGTGAAGAGCCATAGGCCAGTTGTCAGGTATAGCGTTTACCACATTTGTAAGTCCTGCATGAACGGCACCCTGAACCGGGTAAACATGTGCTCCAACAAATGGTATGTCTTTTGGAAGGTCTGTATAAACCGGTGTGAAAAGTTCGGCAACTTTCTGGTCAGAGCTGTTGTAAGAAAGCTGACGAAAGCCTTCTGAGTTCATTGGTTCCCAGATAATTTTGTTGAAGAGTTTTGATTTTTGAGAAAGGCGGGAACCAAGAGAATAAAGTTCGTTCTGGCTTTTGATAATTTTGCCGGCTGTGGCCCCTTGGAAAGAGTGAAGGTCAAACCAGTAGGGTGTATAACCCATTGAACGGGCGGCTGAAGCCAGGGCAATGGAGATGCGGTAGTGTCCGAATCCCATGCGGATATTTCCTACGATAAGCGGTTTTTCACCTTTAGAGCGGTCTTCAAAGTTATAAGGAGTGGAAGCATTTTCATCAATTACAAGATTTTTAACTCCAAGGCTTTCAAGTACAGGAACTGGTTCTGCTTTAAGGTGATATTCAGAATTTCTGTCATCACCGAACTTTCTGATAAATTTTTTCTGGCTTTTTAAGCCTTTTCTGATTACAGATGCTGGCATCTGGTTTCCGAAAATAACGCTGGACTTATCCATTTTTTTTGCCTCCAAATCTCAAATAAAAATTTGACAACTATAGTATGCCGTGTTAATCTGAATTAAGTGATAGTTTGACTATCACAATTACAGTATAACTTTGATTTGAAGGATGTCAAGTGAAAGAAGCAGGACGTTACAGAGAAGAGCGGTATAAATATGCCGTCCAGGTTGCATCAGGACTTTTTTTGAAGAATGGAATTGAAGGTGTGAAGATGACTGATATCGCAGATAATTGCGGAATCGGGGTCGCATCCCTTTACCGTTTTTTTGAAACGAAAACAGAAATTGTTATTCGTGCAGGGATAATCATCTGGGATAAAATCCGTGAAGATTTTATGAATTATGTTTCAGAAGATAAAGGTAAAACAGGACTTGAAAACTTGAAATATGCACTGGGGTTTTACAGGAAACTTTATGAAGATCATAAAGACTTCATAAAATTTCTTGATGATTTTGACCAGCTTATGCTTTCTGAAAAAGTGGAAAAGAAAAGGCTTTCTGATTATGAAAAATCAATTGTGAATTTTTCAGAGCCATTTAAAGAGGCAGTAGAAAAAGGACGTCAGGATGGAAGTGTTAGGAAAGATGTTGATGTCAGTGAAGTTTATATGGCAGTAACACATGCACTTATAGCCGTTTGTCAGAAGTACATTCGCGGAGAAATTCTTCCTAAAGATGATTTTTCACTGGCTGAAAAAGAAATTGAAATGATTCTGAAAATAACAGCAGAATATCTTGCCGCTTAAACACACAAAAAAATAAATTCTTGGAGGATAAACATGAGTGAAAAAAATCTCAGTTTAAAAGAAAAGATTGCTTTTGGCATTGGAGCTGTAGGAAAAGATATGGTTTACATGCTTTCGGCCAGCTACATTCTTTACTATTATCAGGACATTATGGGAGTCAGCGCAGTTGCTATGGGAATCATTCTTCTTGCAGCACGTGTTTTTGATGCCTTCAATGATCCTATTATGGGGGTTATTGTTGCCAAAACAAAAACACGCTGGGGAAAATTCCGCCCATGGCTTTTTATCGGAACATTAACAAATGCCGTTGTTCTGTTCCTTATGTTTGCAGCTCCACCAGCTTTGAACGGCGCAGGTCTTGTCGCTTATGCAGCAATTACTTACATCCTCTGGGGTGTAACTTACACAATGATGGATATTCCCTTCTGGTCTATGATTCCGGCTTTTACAAAAGCAGGAAAAGAACGCGAAACTATGTCGGCTCTTGCCGTTCCTGTGCAGGTGTGGGTTCTGCTCTTGTTACAATCGTAACAGTTCTGGTTGTAAAAGCCCTTGGAACAATGGCAGCCGGCGCTGATGCTTCTGCAAAAGTTATTGAACGCAGCGGTTATAAATGGTTCTCTCTGATTATCGCAGTTCTTTTTGTTCTCTTTACAGTTCTCATGTGCATTTCCATTAAGGAAAAATCAACTGTTGATATGGAAAGCCCAAGCGTTGGCGACATGTTCAAGGCTCTTCTTAGAAACGATCAGGCCGTAATCATGGTTATTGCAATCGTTCTTATTAATACTGCTCTGTACACAACATCAAACCTGACAATTTACTTCTTTAAGTATGACTTTGGCGGAGCCGCCGCATGGGAAGGTCAGTATACTCTGTTCAATACAGCAGGCGGCGGATTCCAGATTCTTTCTATGATGATTCTGTTCCCTGTCCTCCGCAAATTTATGAACTCACTTAAAATAATGTATACAAGCTTTGCAATGTCATTTCTTGGATATGTTGTTCTTCTTCTGATTTCAATTTCAAATGCATCAAATGTAATGCTTCTTCTTATTCCTGCTTTCCTTATTATGAGCGCCTTGGGAATGATGAACGTCTGTCTTACAATTTTCCTTGCAAACACTTGTGATTATGGTGAACTGAAAAATGGTCGCCGCGATGAATCAGTTGTTTTCTCAATGCAGACATTCGTTGTAAAACTTTCTTCAGGTCTTGCAGCATTGTTTGCTTCACTGATTCTTCAGTTTACAAAAATCTCAGAGCTTTCAAAGCTTGAAGAAATTGTGCTTGCTTCAGATGCAAGCCGCACAGGACTTCGCTTCAGCATGACACTCATTCCAATGGTTCTGATGGTTGTAGCTATCATCCTGTTCAAGAGAAGATATGTTCTTACTGATGAAAAAATGGAAGAAATCCAGAGAGAGCTGGCAGCAAAAAAAGCATAGACCGGTGATTGACAGGAATACTTAAATCCAAATCTTCTGGAGGACTTTGTGGTTTCACCGGACTACAAAGTCCTTTTTTTATTTAGATTTTTTCAGGAGCCCTGGTACTGTTTCTGCAAGAACTACAGCAAGGAAAATCAGAAGGCATCCGATTCCCATGCGTAATGAAACGGCTTCGTTAAGAATCATTACACTGAAGAGGATTCCGAATACGCTTTCAAAACTCATGAATAAGGATGCTAAAGGTCCCGGAAGGTATTTCAGACTTATGTTCTGCAGAAGGAAGGCAATAAGAGAGCTTAATACTCCAAGATAAAGCATGGAAATAATTACTCGGCTGTTCATAATGCCTTTTACAGGGAATGCTCCGTCAATGAAAGGTGCTGTGAGCCAGGCAAAAAGAGCTGCAAAAATAAACTGCTGGACAGTAAGGAAAATAGTGTCTGAATCTTCCTTGTTGCATTTTTCAGTCCACAGAATGTGAAGGGCATAAAAAAGCCCGCAGATTAAAGTCAAAATATCCCCGATATTTATACCCGCATCCCCGTTACCAAGGCTTAAAAGTCCGATACCTGTAAGGCTCATAGCCGCTGCAACAAAAACATACCATCCAGGGCGTTTTTTGTATAAAGGCCAGCTTAAAATTGGGACAAGCATAACATAAACAGTTGTGAGAAATGCATTTTTTCCGGCAGTTGTGTAGTTACACCCGATTGTCTGTGTAAGATAGGCGGCATAGAGAAAGAATCCTGTTATAAGGCCGTTAAACCAGTCGTGACGGGTTTTGTTTTTGAATTTCTTGAATGTGAAAAGCGAAAGTCCTATAGCGGCGATGGTAAAGCGGAATGCAACCATCCAGACCGGACCAATTGAATCAAGGGAATCTTTTACAACAACAAAGGCGAAACCCCAGATTACTGTAACCAAAATGAGGCCAATACTGGCCATAAAAGAGCGTGTTTTTGAATTCATGGCGAAATTGTATCACAAAATTATTTTTTTTACTTTTACAAACAAGAAGTAATAAGCTAAACTAAAATTATGGGTGTTAGAAAAGCAATTGGCTGTCTTATTGCTAATCCTGAAGCGGCTTATCAGCAGCGGTTGTTAAAGGGGATTCAGGCTCAAGTCGCTCGTTACGGCTATGATCTTTATGTTTTTACTCCGCTTGTAGGACTTGGAACTCCGCAAAAAGATTACGTTAATTCAGATTTAAATATTCTCAATCTAATCAATTTTGATCTTGTAGAAGGGGTTCTGGTATGTGGGCGGACCTTTCTGGTAAATAATGATTATTCCCTTATCAAAAATATTTCTGGCATGCTTAAAAAAAAGTGCAGGAAACCGGTTTTTGTGGTGGATTTTGATATAGAAGGATTTGAAACAATTCATACTGAGAAAAAATCGGTTTTCCAGAATATAGCTGATTATGTTTTTAATTCGAAAAAGTGTAAGACTGCTATTTTTCTGACAGGAACAAATGAACCCGAAAAAAAACATCCGGTATATAAAGCAATTGTTAATCAGGCAAAAAAATACGGAATCAAAAAAGAGGATATCCGTCTTGTTTATGGTGATTTCTGGTATACAAGCGGAAAGGTTCTGGCAGAAAAGTTTGTTAAAGGGGAAGAAAAGATTCCTGATGTAGTAATCTGTGAGAATGATTACATGGCTTTAGGACTTGAAAATGAACTTCGCAAGCATGGAATAAATTGTCCTGAAGACCTGATGATAACAGGCTACGAAGCAGCACAGGATGCATTTTTGAACGAAGTAACGATTACTTCTTATGAACCGAAAGAAGAACGTACTGCTATGGAATGTGTAAATGCCCTTATTCATAAAATCTCTCCTGAATCAAAAATCTTTAAGCCAAAACCTCAGTTTGAGCAGGGGCTTATTCCGGCTGCAAGTACAGGTGATTTTATTGAAAATATCGAAGTATATAGAAGAACAGTAAAAGACTGGATTTATAAGGTAAATCGCAGCGAAGAAGAATGGCATACACGTGAATTTTTTGACATTGGCCGACTTATGGAAAGCTATATGTTTGAACATCTTACAGAAAAGAACAGTCCTATTGATTGTCTTTACAGAATTTTTATTGATGCATATCTTCTTGAACCATATTCTGCTTTTTATTTGAATCTCTGCCCCGACTGGCTTGATACAACAAAAGTCCACGAGTCAGGATATCCGTCGGAAATGATTTCTGCTATTGATAAAATATCAAAACAGCATCCAAATTATCTTCCTGGCGTAAACCGGTATTCACTGGATCCGAAATATATTTTTAAAACCAAAAAACTTTTGCCGGAAGCTTTAGGTAAGGACTGGGCTAAACCCCAGGTTTTCTATTTTGTCCCGATTCATTTTGGAAAAAATACTTTGGGCTATGCTGTTCTTCAGTTTGATTTGGACAGACTTCTTATTCCAACTGTAATGCACAGAAACTGGCTTCGAAATGTTCAGAATGGGCTGGAAATGATCCGTACAAAAAACAAGCTTTATTCACAGAATCTTGTAGATGGATTAACTGGTGTTTTTAATCGAAAGAAATTCGGGGAACTTTGCAGCGAAGGCACAAAAACTCTGATTAATGAAAATGTTGGCATAATGATGCTGGATATAGACTTCTTTAAAGTTGTAAACGATACTTACGGTCATGCTGCCGGAGATGAAGTTCTAAAGCGCATTACACTACTGGCAAAAAAATGTATTCGTGAAAGCGACATTATTATAAGGTGGGGCGGTGAAGAATTTGTCATTTTCTGCCTTGGCTGTACTGATGAAAACAGACTTCACGTTATTGCAGAAAAAATCAGAAAAACCATTGAGGCTGATGAATCTATGGCAACAAAAGTTACTGTCAGCATCGGCGTTTCAGTTTATGATGGCGAAAATTATGAAGCTTCTGTTGCAATGGCAGATAAGGCTTTGTATTACGCCAAAATGAACGGAAGAAATCAAGTTGTAATTCATTCAAGAAAATAAGGAAAACATAATGGATATCTCTCATCTCTCAAAAATTCAGAATGTACTGGATGATTCAGTAGAAAAAGGAATTCAGGCAGGAGTTAACTGTCTTGTATGGAAAGACGGTCAGGAACAGGGATACTGGGAAAGCGGATTTCGCGATGTTGAAGGAAAAATTCCATTCAGCCGTGACACAATTGTCCGTTGTTATTCCATGACAAAGCCTGTTACGGGCGTTGCCGCAATGACTTTGCTTGAAAGCGGGAAAATCGATCTTTATGACGAAGTTTCTACTTTTCTTCCGGCTTACAAGAATATGACCTGCATGAAAAACGGCAAGGTGGAAAAAGCCTGGAGACCACTTTTAATTCAGGATCTTTTAAATATGACTTCGGGGCTTTCTTATGGCGGTGATAATGATGAAGCACATCAGCATGTTTCACGGTTGATTTACTGCGAAGGCGGGCTTAATGAAAGTGCCGCAGGACCGAACAATATTACGACCCGTCAGGTGGCTGACCGCCTTGCAGAAGGTCCTTTAAGTTTTGAACCCGGCACAGATTATGAATATGGTATGAGTGCTGATGTCCTTGGTGCTGTCATTGAAGTTGTTACAGGCATGAAGTTCAGTGAATATCTTAAAAAAACAATCTGGGAACCTCTTGGTATGAAGGACACAGGATTCTGGGTTCCTCCGGAAAAACAGGAAAGACTTTCAAAAGTATATCGTTCAAGCCAGGGACAGGCTGTGGGTGCATGGGGCGGAAACAGCAAGGGTGGAAAAGTTGAACTTTTTACAAACTGTAATCTTGGAATCCAGGCTGATATGACAAAAGAACCTGCATTTGAAAGCGGCGGCGCCGGAATGGTTTCTACAGTTGATGATTACATGCGTTTTGTGCAGATGCTTTGTAATAAAGGAATCCTTGACGGAAACCGCATATTAAAGGAAGAAACTGTAAAATATATGAGCCAGGCAAAACTTCGCCCGAACCTTCAGCAGTGCTTTGACTGGAAAATGGAACACTGGTCTGGTTACAGTTATGCAAACCTGAACCGTGTATGTATTGATCCGGGAACAGCCCGCGCCATTACTGTAAAAGGTGAGTTTGGCTGGGACGGCTGGCTTGGCACTTATATGAGTGTAGATATCCACAATAATCTTGCCATCTGTTACATGACCCAGAAGGTGGACGCCGGTACCACATGTGTGACACGAAAAATGAAAAATATCGTTTATACCGCACTTTAGTGACAAAAAGAATAAATTTAATTATACTAAAGTTTATAAGTAAAATTTAATGTTGGAGTAAATATATGACAGCACAGTTTGTTGCCAAGATTATTGCTTTCGTGCTTTATCTTGGAGTAATGATTTATGTTGGATTAAGAAATGCCAGCAAGAACAACAGTTCTGCTGACTTCTTTTTGGGTGGTCGCAAAGTAGGACCATGGGTAACAGCACTTTCGGCAGAAGCATCTGATTCATCAGCATGGCTTCTTATGGGACTTCCAGGACTTTGTTATCTTGGTGGTGTTCAGGAATCAATCTGGACAGCCGTTGGTCTTATTCTTGGAACATACTTAAGCTGGCTTTTCGTTGCAAAACCACTTCGCAAATGTTCTATTGCTTTTGGTGACTCAATCACAATCCCTGAATTCCTTTCAAACCGCTTCAACGATAAATCACATTTGTTGTCAATTGTATCTGTAATTTTCATCGTTCTGTTTTTTACTATTTATACAGCTTCTGGTTTCGTTGCCTGTGCAAAACTTTTCAACTCTGTATTCGGAATTAACTACCATGCAGGTCTTGCAATCGGTCTTGTGGTAATTCTTTGTTACACAGTAACAGGTGGTTACACAGCTGTTTGTACAACAGACTTTATCCAGGGTTCTTTGATTTTCATTGCTTTCGTAGTTTCAACAATCATTGCAGTATTCGTAATCGGAACAGGAAACGCAGCTCAGGTTTTCAAAAACTTCCAGGAAGTAACAGGAACAGAACTGCAGGCATTCAACGGCATGGGTATTGTTTCAGCTCTGGCATGGGGTCTTGGTTACTTTGGTATGCCACATATCATTGTTCGCTTTATGGGAATCCGCTCTAACTCAGAAATCGGAAAAGCACGCCGCATCGGTATTGTATGGATGATTATTTCTTACATTGGTGCCATTCTGATTGGTACTCTTGGAACTGTTTATCTTAAAAAATATGGAATCACTCTGGATTCTGTAAGTGCAGAAACAGTATTCTCTGCAACAATGCAGAATATGTACCCGGCATTCATTGCAGGTATTTTCCTTTGTGCAATTCTTGCAGCTTCAATGTCTACAGCAGACTCACAGCTTCTTGCTGCTTCTTCTGCCGTTAGCCAGGATATTTTCAAGGGCTTGATTAAAAAAGATGCAGAAGAAAAAGACGTTCTTACTGTAAGCCGTGTAACAGTATTCCTTATTGCATTGGTTGCTCTGTTCCTTTCTTTGAATCCAAACTCTTCAATCTTCAATCTGGTTTCATTCGCATGGTCAGGATTCGGTGGAACATTCGGTCCTCTGGTACTTCTCGCTCTTTACTGGAAACGCACAACAGCTCCAGGGGCTGTTGCAGGTCTTGTTTGTGGTGGTGTTGTAGATGTTATCTGGCACTACATTCCTTCATCTGTTGCTCCAATCTTCGGACTTTATGAGATTGTACCGGCATTCCTTGCCTGTCTGGTTGTAACTGTAGTAGTTTCACTCTGTACAAAACAGAACGAAGAAGTTGCTGCCAAGTTCGAAGAATACAAAAAAATGGCTGACTAATTAATTCACAATGCAAAATTTTTTGTGAAAAAGAGTGCGTTCTGTTTGGAAATAGTATTTTCCGAAACAGAACGCTTTTTTTTTACATAATCTTGTTAATTAAAAATATTAATAATAAAATTATCGTAACTATTCAGCACCTAAAATCCCAGGCATAATGCAGGATTT
>JAHBAD010000113.1 GCA_018385395.1 Treponema sp. | reverse complement strand
AATATATACTATTTATGAAAACGTGTCTAGTGCTAAATCATATTTTTTGTGATTTTTTTTATTTTTTTTGAAAAAAAACTGCGCCAGGTACACGGAGGGCGGCCGCTTCTGCGGCCGGTCCGAGCTCTGCCGAGGACTGAGGGTTACCGAACCCGGAGTACACCGACCGGAAAACCACAGGTTTTCCGGGGGCGCCAAAATATTTTCCCTGCTCCATTGTATGTAATTTTTATCTTTTTACGTCGGTCTCAAGCTGGAGAATTTCTTTACCATCGAAGACTTTTACAGAAACAGAAGTTATATCATAGTCGGTGATAAGCCACTGAAGTTTTTCTTCGCTCTCGTCAAGAAGCTCGCTGTTTTCCCGGGATTCGGCAAGCTGATTATTTACATCAAAAAACGAAGCCTTCACAGAAAGCATCACAGGATTTTTTTCTGCCGCTTTCTTTTTCGTATCTTCTGTCATTTTAAGAGAAGTATAGATTTTTTCTTCAAAAGAAAAGCTTGTCAGTTCGAACTTGTAATTTCCAAGGCTTCCACGGTTACGACCACCTTGAATGCGGGAATAAATAAGGGCAAAAACGGTCATGATAACGAGAGCAATTAAAATGACCCGGTTTGATTTATTTTTATACAGGACTTTTATGCCCTTATTCAGTTCGAAGTTTCCGTTGTAATAATCCTGAACTTCCTTGGGTGCATTCTTTATGCGGTGCTCATGGGAATAATGAAACACAAGGTTTTCTTCTTCCTTATCGCTTCTGGTTTCGTTATCAAACATACTGTTCATCGTTTCTGCCAATAATTCTCAATTTTCCGGTTTCATAGGCACGACGAAGATCGGAAACAAAGGCGTTTGTGGCTTTATCAACATCAGTCTTGCGAAGAGGCTTTAATAAATCTTCATCGCTTAGAATCTGAGCTTTACGATTAATTGAAACATTATCAAGAATCTTATGGCGGAAATTATCCGGTTTTCCGGCAATAAGATAAACAACTTCTGCATCGGCCATATTACGAAGTTTTTCCTGAATAAAGCGGTCATCAGAATTTACAACATCATCAATTGTGAAAAGACGGGAACGAAGATCATCGCCAAGGTGCGGATCTTCTTCTGAAAGATGATTGAGAATTTCTTTTTCAGTTCCTGAATTCATTCGTTTAAGAATTTCGGCAAGTGCATTTCGTCCGTCTATATTTTCTGATTTTTCAGAAGTCTGCCTCAGAGATTTTTCATGAAGGGACTTGTCGATTCTTCGGATTACATCAGGAGAAACTGGTTCCATTTTTGCAAGGTGAAGAACAACATCTTTTTTCATTCCGGCTTCCATAAAGTTTATTACGGCCGCCGCTTTTTTCGGTTCAAGGTGTGACAGAACAATGGCCTGAACGCCCGTACTTTCATCGCGAAGAAGGTAAAAGATTCTTTCGTTATCTGCATCAGAAAGATAATCAAAAGGTTTACCGTTTCCAAAAGGAACGGCCTTTTGAAGCATTTCTTCGGCGCGTTTTTCGCCGTATGCCTTAACAAGCATTTCACGGGCAGTAGTTACCCCACCCGCTTCACGTGACTGTTTTAAAAGTCCGTTGAACTCAGCAAGTATTACAGACTGCTCTTCCTTACTTATACTCCGGATTGATGCAATTTCTGGAACAATTTTTAAAATCTGTTCTTCGGAAAGATGAGGAATAATTTTTGCAGCCTCATCTTCGCCAATCATTACAAAAAATTTTGCGACACGGCGGTAAACCGATTCCTTATCTTTTGGAAGTTCCGAAGGACGGGTTTCTTTCTGAAATCCATTTTGAAAACCGCCATCCGGTATTGCGTCTGAAAATTTCTTAAACCCTTCTCCATCAGAAGGTTCCTGCCCGAAACTTTTCTGATCCTGAGGCTGTGATTTTGTATAAGCGTTTTTGAAAAGTTCATCTTTTGTCATAACTTACACTCCGTCTCCGGTGTCATTTTTCCATGCATCAATAAACTCCAGCATATACTGCTGAACATCATTAAAATATTTTTTCTGAAAGTTACATGCCGGAACGCCTACAAAACGGAAATGCCAGCTTTCCCAGCGGTAACCTGTAATGTCTTCATAATTTTTAGGAAAGCTTAATGACCAGCCGTAAGAAGCGGCATTTTCGTACATCCATGCACCCATTTTTGTTTCAGCAAAGGAATCGTCAATGGAACCAAAGTCAACGGCAAGTCCCAGCTGATGCTGACTTGTTCCGGCCCGTGCAGATTCCCTTTCAGCTTCTTCAAGACCGTCAATATCAACCCAGCGCTGAAAAAGTTTTTTCTGATATTCATAAGAGCGGTAAGTTGAACTTACAAGAAGTGTAATTCCGTCCGCTTTTGCGGCACGTGCCATTACACGGAGCGCAGATTCTGCATCGGGGCGGAGAGAAAGGTCGTCGCGCCAGAAGTTGTAATCTGTTTTATCTGTCAGTTTTACAAGTCCGTCAGGAACATAGTTTTCGCCGATGTTATGCTTTTTATCGATAAGGTAATAAAGCGGAACATCATTTGGATTATATTTTTTTTCTTCTTCAAGAACGGTTTTCAAATCTGAAAGAAAAACCTCTTTATCAGAAATCTGAATTTCAGTTTTAAAACGTTCACTCATTTTTGTGTAAACGCGGTCAATTTTTTCATATTCCGGATTAACTTTGATTACAGAAGATTCAGTTTTCTCTTTTATTGTGCCTGAAGCATAAGTTTTTTTAGAACAGCCCGTCATAAATGCAGCAGTTACTGCCGCAACAAAAATCATTTTGAAATATTTCATAGGTCCCCACCTTTTTTCATTGTAACACAGAACAAAGTAAAAAAAAAGGCAGATGATTTTTACATCACCTGCCTCCATCAATTCCTTAAATCAAATTAAGGAACCATAAATCTTAGTTGTCTTTTTCGATAGCGTTTGCAGCTGTACGTCCGGAAACGAAGATTTCAACGATAGCGTTACCACCAAGACGGTTACCGCCGTGGATACCACCAGTAACTTCACCGGCAGCATAGAGACCTTTAACAGGGTTTCCTTTTGCATCCAGAACGCGGCGGTCTGTGTCAACAGAAAGACCACCCATTGTATGATGAGTAGATGGAGCCATAAGGCGAACCTTAAGTTTTACTCCGTCCAGTGTGTAAGAAGAAACATCGTAGCGGCCGTTTTCATCGCGGTTAGCATTACCGATAAGGCGTGACCAACCAGTCTTTTCAACAGCCATCTTGTCTTCTGTACCTGTCATACAAGCCATATCGTATGCTTTGATTTCTTCGATAACTGTATTTGCATCAGCCTTAATTCCAAGCTGTTTAAAGAGATCTGCAAACTGGTCGATTGTACGAGTGTACTGACGGTTTTCTACATCAGCTTCCCATGTTTCAGGAGTTTTTGGAGTACCGTATGGGTAAGGTCCAGGGATAGGCTGAGCTGTATTTGCAATTTCGAGGAATACACCTGAAACACCGTTCTTTTCAATACCGTTTGCAAATTCTGCAAGAGAAAGAACGTCGCGTTCTGATGTTTCATTTACGAAACGTTTACCAGTTGTTGGATTGATGTAAACAGCATAGTTTCCGCCACCGAATGCCAGCTGACCGTTGTCGATCCAGGAAATTGGCATAAGCTGAGTGTATTCCATACCTGTTGAAGCAGCACCAGCTTTGTTACCCATTGTAATACCGTCACCCATAAGTGAGCTGCGGTTTGTTGTCTGAGTTTTTTCTGTGATTGCTGATTCTACCCAGTATTTATTTGTTTTGCGAACCAGGTCAATATTTGCTGCAAAACCACCAGTTGCAAGAATAACACCTTTTTTAGCGTGAGCTGTTACAGGAGTTCCGTCAAACATTACAGCTTTAACCCCTGTAACACGTCCGTTTTCTACGATAAGTTCTTTTGCATCTGTGCGGCACATGATTTTGTTTGCAGGGTTCTTGAGAACAGTGCGTTTTGGTGGAGCAAAGTATGCACCCCAGCGGCCGGTTTCGTTTTTACCGTCACCGTCGTCATCAAATGTTGCACCGATATATTCGTTTTCACGGTTCCAGAGAGCACCGATAAGAGTTGGCTGTGTATCTTCTACGAAGAGAGCTCCCTGAGCTTCGAGCCAAGGTTTAAGATCCTGTCCGTCGCGGATGAACTGGCTTACAAGTTCGTAATTACCATAAATCCAGTCTGAGTAATCAGCATTGCAGCGAAGTCCGCCGTAATAAGTCTGGAAAATATGAAGATTTACTGTAGAGAACAGTGTAAGAGCTCCTTCGTTTTTACCTGCTTTAAGCTGAGGTTCAGCCCATGCAAGGTAAGCTTTGATTTCTTTTTTCAGTTCTTTAAGTGTTGGCAGGTATTCCTGGTGAACACCGTGTTTTGAAAGATCTTTAATGTCACCGGCTACGAACCAGTCTTTTGCATTTGAACCGTCAAATGGTTTTTCGTCCCAGTTCAAAATTGTTTTAAGAACAGTGATGTTTCCGTTAGCCATTTTTACTTTGTTGTAAGTTTTGCCGTCAAAAGGATAAACACCAGTTGTAGCATCAGGATCTTTTTCATCCCAACAAAGATAAGGCATAACTGACTGGAACTGTCCGCCAGAAACCAGAGTGTTTCCACCGATTTCAACGTTCTTTTCGATAACGAGAACTGTTTTACCGTTTTGAGCAGCCTGAGCTGCAGCAGCCATACCAGCCCCTCCGGCACCTACAACAACAACGTCATAAGTTTCATCAATTGGAGCCTGAGCCTCATGAGTAACCTTGTTCTTTTTGAAAGCTGCAAGGTCAGAAGCACCTGCTTTAGAAGCAGCATCATTAAGAGCGTTCTTAACAGCAACACATGTAAATGTTGCACCTGAAACAACATCAACGCCAGAACCGTTTGCTTCCATTGCATCTTTGAAAAGGATATCGAAAGCAGGAGTTCCAACGTATTCAGTTTCCCGTGATGATTTTACTTTGATGTCTGTGATTGCATTTTCACTGAAGGTAACATCAAGAACTACAGGACCATTCATACCAGCCCCCTTTCCTTCGTATGTTCCGGCTTTGTAGGTTACAGGAACATTTTTCCATGCAGCAGCAGCACCAAGTGTTACACCCGCATTTGAAAGAGCATCTTTAACGGCAACTTTAATTGCATCAGAAGTGATTGTAGCTCCAGAAATTGAGTCAACATCAGCACTCTGTGCTTTTACCATTTCTTTTGGAAGATCGTTGATTGCAGGATCAGCAATCCCAGCTGTTTCTTTATGGCTTACAACCTTAACATCTTTAAGAGTTGTTCCATCCAGTGTTACTTTTACAGTGATTTCACCGTTTCTTCCGTCAGCCTTACCAGTAAATGAACTACCGCCTTTTCCAGAGCAGGTAATCAGTGTAAGAGCACAAACTGAAGCAACGAGAAAAGTAACAATTTTGATTACAGGACTTTTCATTAATTCCTCCATTTTCTGTCTGATTACTCATTATATAACAGTTTATTAGAGAATTAAAGATTTTAGAGGAATGACAGCAAAATATACAAGAAATGTATTAAAAACAGAGAAAAAAAATATGCTGAAAAAATTTAAAAAATTTTAAAAAAAAGTTGATTTTGCTATTGACCACTTTTCTGATAAATTATATATTATCTACACATTCGAACGAAAGCCAAGCGACAAACGCAAAGCTCAAGTGAAAATGAACGGGCTATTAGCTCAGGTGGTAGAGCACCGCCCTTTTAAGGCGGCTGTCGATGGTTCGAGTCCATCATAGCTCAAAGGCTTCAGAGAAATCTGGAGCCTTTTTTGTTTTAATGCAAAACATACTTCGCATAACTCAAAACAAATTTTATTTTCAAAACTTCATGCTTAGTAATCTTTAGTAGACAAAAAAAGCTGTTGTCCTTTCTTCCTCAAGGGCAGCAGCTTTTTTCTTTTTTCGACGTTTCCAGTAAAACGACTAATTATCAATTAATTTATCAGTTCTGTACCACACTACCCTTGCATTGTTTTCATCGGCATACAAGGCAGAAATAATGCCGTCACTTGAAAGACTCATATTGTGGAAAAGAACATTGCTTTTATTTACTTCAAAATGACGATGCAGTACTTTCTGATTTTCAGAGTTAATCATTTCAACATCAAATCCTGTAGTAGTACTGATTACAAAGAACTTCCATCCGCTTTTTGTAACCCCTAGAAAATCATAAGGAATCTTATAAACAAGACGGGAATAATCCACTGTAACTGATTCTTCATATGGTGGAACAGAAACAGGATTTCCATATACCCCGGAAGAAATATCCAGCGGATAAAGAAGCGTATTGATATAACTGATACCAGCCTGCGCTTTTGAGGCCTTATCGGAATACGAAGAATAATTGTCGATTTTTACATAAAGTTTGTATTCATTGAAATCTGGAATAACATTTTCAACTGTAAGGAATACACTGGAATCTTCATCAATACCCGAAACTCTTGGTGCATCTTCTGCATTAACTGAAATCATTGATTTCAAGAATCCGTCGTTTCCAAACCAGTAAACCATCATACCGTCATTTACTGAACAGACCGCAACAAATTCATTCTTTTCATTTGTAAATATATTTCTGATATATGGAAACGGTGTACCGCCAGGCCCCTGCTGCCCGATATAATCAATCTGACTTCCGTCCCGCGGAACCCGAAGAATGGTCTGACTGTAAAGAGTTGTTCCGTCAGGACTTAATTCCTGCCGGTCTCGTGGAATTGTACATACAATATACATACATTTCTCAGAATCAACTGCCAGCTGACCTGTATATCCGAAAGGATAAGATATTTCCTTATGAACACTCAGTTCTTCATTTCCAAAACTATCGATTAATTCTTTGGTATGAGAATCTTCATTGTAATAAAGAGTAAGAAGATTACCGTAAGAGTTCAGTTCCATCACCTTCTGGGATTCACCGTTTACGATGTAAAAAAAGCCGTCCTGCATAAAAAGACCAGTCTGGATATTGCCTATTTCATTCAGACTAAAAATATTCATCTGTTCTTCAAAATTACCATAAGAAATGGTAAAGAGTTCATCTTCTGTAATTGATTCAACTACATTTCGTTTTGTACAGGAAGGAAACATCATCAGAACTGATGAAAAAAGTGATAGTGCTGCAAACTTTGAAAATCTCATTTTTAAAGATTAAAGTTTCAATTCCTACTTGTCAACTCAGAGAAAATTTTATTACTTTATAC
>JAHBAD010000109.1 GCA_018385395.1 Treponema sp. | reverse complement strand
TTTTATCAAAAACATTTCCATTGGTTGTTCATAGTTTGGGATATCAATTATAAGACCTCCACAATCTTTATATCCAAGCTTTCTATAAAAATGTTGTGCAGTTTCATCTACCTGGGTTGAAGTAAGGACAAAATCATATCCTTGAAATTTCATATCTTTTTCCCAGTATTCTAATAATTGCTTTCCATATCCCTTTTTTTGATTATTCCAATCAATGAAAAGCATTGTACAAAATGGTGTGTTGTCCCAGAATAAATTATATCGAAGAAGTCCAACAGGTTTGTCATTTTCAAGTAACACATATCCTTGCTTAGAATTTACTTTTCTTTCAAATTCTTTTTCAGGAAGATGTCTGTCGAGAGTATACCAGAACTCTTTATCCGATATTTCGACATATTTTATTTTTGTCATAAAATCCTCCAAGATTTTATTTAATTATAATTTGTCGGAAGATTTTTCCTATACAGCCTGCTTTTCATATTTGATGAGATAAATTCATTACCACACTACTTCATCTTCAGAAAGATATTCTTCTAAAGGAGTGTTTTTGCCCTTTATTAAAGATTCTGTCATGCCTGGAACAGAGTTTAAATACATTGTTTCCTGAATGGCATTCCTGTCGTCTTCATCGATAAGAACAGCATTCTTTCCTTATGAATGACTTTCTTCCCTTTTCACCGGATGACTTTTTTTTCTTGTTGACACTTTTTTGTCATGGGGCTGTCCCAAAAGTAATGAGTGTAGCGCTCATTGAGCCCTTCGACAGGCTCAGGAACCACTCGTCGAAATGACTGCTACACTAAATGTGGTGGTTTCGATAAACTCAACCACCGTAATGCAAACTTATTGGACAGCCCCATCTCATTCCAAAATCTACTTTGTCACAAATCTTGCATTTAACCCGTTCATAGCTTCAACAAAGTTCGGGAAAGTTACGCTGCACCATTCAGCATCAGCTACTTCCACTTCTTCACCTTCAGTAAGTCCAAGTCCGCAGCATGCAAGACTCATAACAATGCGGTGGTCTTTATAACTTTCAACAGCACCGCCGTGCATTTTACACTCACTTCCGTAAATGAACATAGATTCGCCTGCGTCTTCCACTTTTGCTCCAAGCTTTGTAAGCTGGCTGCACATTGCAACAACGCGGTCTGTTTCTTTCTTACGGCAGATTTCAACGTTTGTAAGTTCAACAACGCCGTCAATAAAACAGGCAATTACAGCCAGAGCACAGATTGCATCTGGGAAAGAAGCCATATCAACTACAAGTTTTCCATCCGGCAAATTTTTTGTTGAAAGCTTTTTTCCGCCGCGAACAATCAGGCTTGTTCCTTCATAATGGATATCAGCACCAACAGATTTAAGAACATCAACAATTGCTTTGTCCCCCTGACTTTCGCCTGTGTCCACATTGTCTATGGAAATTTCACTGTCAGTAATAAGAGCCGCAATCAGAGGAAATGCAACGCCTTCCCAGTCCGAAGGAATTGTTGTATCAAAACCTTTGTATTCTGCAGGTCCTTCAACTGTCACATTTTTAAAGTCCGGCGAAATTGAAACATGGCTCGGCTGGCCTGTCACCTGATCCATCCAGATTTTTGTCATGGTCAGGTAAGGAGTTTCCTGTGGTGTTGCCAGTTCCATTTTCACAGTTCCGTTCATGCGCAGAGTAGCCATCATGATTCCGGAAATATACTGGGAAAGTTTTCCGTCAGTCTTCAGAACATTGTCTGTTGAAATTGGACCCTGGACTGTAAAAGGCGGCTTATTATTATTTGCACTTTCTGCTTTTCCGCCAAGCTGGTTAAGAGCGTCTAGAAGATGTCCCACAGGGCGTGAACAAATTGATTCGTCACCTGTAAATGTCACTTTACCTTTCAAGGTTGAAAGAACTGGTGAAAGAAAATACATAAGGGAACCAGAGTTTCCAACGTCGATTGTTCCTTCATCAGGCATCTTCAGATTTTTTCCAGCCCCTTCAACGGTCCACATAAGCTCTTCTGAATCTGTCGGGTATTCACATTTTGCTCCAATCAGATTCATTGCCTTTGCTGTCGAAAGACAGTCATTGCTTGGAAGCGGATTTTTTATGTGCGAAGTTCCTTCTGCCATTGAAGCAAGAATAAGAGCACGTATTGTATGACTTTTTGATCCCGGAACTGTAATGTGTCCAGAAAGTTTTGTATTTTTTGATATAATTTTCATATTGATGATTTTAATGAGATTTTTGTTTTGATTGAAGTATGCATTTAATTACGTTAAAATGAAGTTATTATGGTTAAAAAGGCAATTTTATTTTGCGAAAATAATGACGGCATTCTTGAACTTGCCCAATTTTTATATAAAAGTGGTTGGGAAATTTATTCCAACGGTGAAACCGCAGAAATTCTTAAAGAAAATAATATTTCTTATATAATTGAACATGCCCTTGACTCAAAACCTCGAAACATTGGTGAATCAACCGCTCTGATTCAAAAAATTCTTCGTACAAAAATTTCAGTTTCGGATCAGCCTTTTGAAAATCCAGATGATGAAAATAATGTTTTCCTCGTTTGTGTAAACTTTGATCCTCTTACTTCAGGATTTGAAGCTATCCCTAAACTTGGACGCGGTTCACCCGCCCTTACTTCTTACACTTCAACTATGATCAGAAACTGTTGTACAAACTTCCAGAACGTTCTTATTCTGACAGATCCTATTGATTATAATGAAACTCTTATAGAACTTCGTACCGATGATGTTCAGCAATCTTTCCGTATGTACCTTGCTGGAAAAGCTTTGAATATGGTTTCGGCCTTTGATTCTGCCAATGCTTTTGCAATTCTTCAAAACAATCCTTTTGCAATTAATCAGAACATAAACTATCTGTCAATGCCTTATAAAAAAAAGATGGAACTGCATCATGGTGCTAATTCAAACCAGAAAGCAGTTATTTATCAGTATGGAAGCGATGGTGGCTCTCTTTCAGGATTTAAAAAAATTCAGGGACGCGAACTAACTCATAAAATTGTTGCTGATACATCATTTGCATGGGACCAGGTATGTTCTCTTTATGATAATCTGAAAACTCTTTCTGCCGTAAAAAGTGAAAACTGTGACGGCTATGCTTATACAACTCAATTCACTCCACTTACAGGAACTGTTTACACTGTAATGGTAAAATACCGTCTTGTTGTTGGAGCTGGGCTTGATACTAACGTCGTTAACTCTTTCCAGAAAACTTTAAGTTACGATCTGGATTGTACTATTCACGCAACACTCGCCTGCAGTGCTGTTATTGATGGTACCGCAGCACGCGAAATGGTTAAATACGAATTTTCTGCTATTGTTGCTCCAGGATTCACAGAAGAAGCTAAATCCATTCTTGCAGAAAACAGAGGAATCCGTCTTATCACGGCAAATCGTCCATCTTCATCAAATATTTCTGTTCTTATTCTTGATGGAGGTTGTGTTCTTCAAAACAAATACAAACAGCTTTTTGACAAATGGATTGTTCCGACAAAAGCCCGTCCTGATCAGAAACTTTGTGATGAAATGGCATTTGGAATGTGTATTGCTAAACATGCTTATTCTTATGCCAATGTCTGTATAAAAGATAATGCGGTTGTGGGCATTTCTTCCTGTCAGTCTTCCCGCTTTAAAAGCCTTGGAAGCGTTGCTTTCGAAGCAAAACAGACTTTCAAACTTCATCCAACTGAAGATGGTGTCATTGCAGATGTTTTAGTGTGCGACTCATCTATTGAACTTTGCGAACCTGTAAAAGAACTAATCGACCTTGGAGTAAAGGCAATCATTCAAACAGGAGGTTTGCCTAATGATCAGGAATTTATCGACTACTGTGATGCGCACAATGTTGCCATGATATTCACAGGCGTTACACATACAAATTACTAAAATAAGCAATTACGTTTAGAGGGGAAAACAATATGCTTTACTATTTCGGACAATATCTTCAGCAGTTCTGGGGACCTGCACGTCTTTTTTCATCTTTTGCGGTTCTTATTGCAGTTGCACTTTATGCCGGATTTTTTTCTGCACTCACTATCATTCCAAAACTTTACGGCTTAATGCCTCATGACCGTGGCCGTGAATTTACAGCCAATGCTGCTCAGGCAAAAGGAAAACCAACCGGAACAGGTTCTATTTTCATTACTCTTTTTGTAATTGTTTGTTTCCTTTTCATTCCTATGGATCTGTATCAGTCACTAATCCTTGCACTTACATGGCTTACGATGCTTACAGGGTTCCTTGACGACAGAAGCGTTACCAGCTGGGGTGAATATCGTAAAGCCCTTCTGGATTTAATTATTTCTGTTGCAACTGCTTTTATTCTTCTTTTCTGGGCAAAGAATTCATCTTCAGATGGCAAAATTTATTTCTGGCTTCCTTTTATTACACATCAGGTCGCCGTAAATGAAATTGTTTACATTATCATCACCACTATTATGATCTGGGCTTCAATAAACACAACCAACTGTACTGACGGCGTTGACGGATTATCTGCAACTTTAGTACTCATTGCGTTGTTTACTTTGGGAGCTGTCCTTTACTTTATTATGGGACACACAAACATTTCAGCTTACCTGCTGGTTCCTCACATTAAGGACGGAGCCCGCTGGGGGGCCATGCTTTTTGCACTGGCAGGAGTTGTAATGGGTTATCTTTGGCATAATGCCTTCCCAAGCAAATGTCTTATGGGCGATGCCGGTAGCCGTGCTCTTGGTTATTTTATTGGTGCATGTGTAATGATTTCTGGAAATCCATTCATGATTCTTGCCACATCATCAATAATTTTTGTAAACGGCGGAATGGGTCTTTTAAAAGTTGCACTTTTGAGATTCTTTAAAATCAAGATTTTCAGCAAGATCACATTCCCTCTGCATGATCACATGAGAAACAACAAAGGCTGGTCTCCAACCCAGGTTCTTTTGAAATTTGTAATGATGCAGATTTTGATTACTTCAGTTTTGATCGGAATATTCTTTAAAATCCGATAAGGATTCACATGAAAAAAATTATTTCTGCAATTTTTGCAGGTTTCTCTTTCCTGACACTGGTTTCATGCACTTCGGAAGTGACTTTGACTGCCCAAAAAGACGGCTCTGTAAAGGTAAATTTCGATGGAAAATGCGGCCCATACTTTGAAACCATGCTCAGAAGCTTCTCAGACGCCCAAAATGGGCCTTTATTTGATGTTTCAGCCATAAAGACGAGTTTTATCACTGACGGGTTCAAAAACGTCGCTGTAAAGACTCCTGACAGCGTTAGTATTTCAGTTGATATGATTTCTCCAAAAAACACCTATTTATTCAGCAGCGGACTGGTTATTGCAGAAGAAAACAATGTTTTCCTGAAAGTTTCACCGGCAATCCTTAAAAATTTCTATAAAGCTGCAGATGATGATATTATTTCTGTTCTGGATCTGCTTTTAGCACCTGTTTTTAATGACGAGGTTATGAGCGAAGAAGAATATCTTGATACTATTGGATCTTTTTATGGGGAAGACGCCTCTGCCGAAATTGGAAGCTGTGAAATTAAGCTGAAACTTGTTTCAACAGATGGAAAGAAAAAAGAAGTTTCGGTAACGCTTACAAAACTGCTCACGCTTACCGAAACTCTTGGTTACTGATTACAGTACAGATTTGATAATAGAAAAGAAAAGGCTCACGCTTCCAAAAAGCATGATTACATTTCCAACAAAATGCATCCAGTTGAACTTACGGAGCGAGTAGAAAATTGTAGCGATAAGGTACATAACACCTGCTCCGCAAAGTGCTGCAAAACTTTCAACAACAAGACTGTTATAAAGAACTCTTGCAGCAACCAGACCTGCCCATCCTGCTACACAATAAAATGCAATAATTCCCTTTTCGAATTTTGATCCGAAAATTGAATACAGAATTAATCCAACAAGACAAATACCATCAACTATTCCAAGAAGAACCCATCCATTTGTTCCCTGAATCTGAGTAATTGAATAAGCTGCATAAGCCACACCAATCATCACAAATGTAAATGCATGTGTAATCCGTTTGAAAACTTCTTTTGCTACAATGTTTTTAAGTGCATGATGAAGAACTGAACAAATGTACATAAGAATAGTTGCAGCACCAAATACAGTGTAAAGAACAATTGAAAGTTCGCGGTAATCTTTTATGTCATCAATTACCAGACTTTCAAAAAGTACCAGCGCTGTAATTGCAATTGCTGCGCCAATTCCCTGAACAATTGAAGAAGCAATTTCTTCTGCCAGTGAAAACTGACGGAGCGAAGTCATTGCATCAATTGCTTTCTGTTCACGTTCAATTCTACGTGCTGCACGGCGTTTTGCCCGTTCATTTTTTGTATACTGATCTGCAGCATACTTTGCCTTAAGACGTTCAGGGTCTTTTGAATACTCAATATTTACCTTACGAACATTTGCTTCATAATCTGCTTTAAGCTGTTTAAGACGGAAAGCTTTTTTTACTTTTAAAGAAGTAAGAGTTGATTTTCTTACTGCTCTTGCGGCAACATCATCCTTATGTGACATTATTTTCCTCCTGCATAAATTGCATATAAAAGAACCCCTGCGGCAACTGAAACATTTAAACTGTCAATTTTTCCGCATGTTGGTATTGAAACAATTGAATCACACTTTTCTTCAAGTAAATGTGACATTCCGGAACCTTCACTTCCCATAACCAATACTGTTTTTGCAGGAAATTTAATCTGTGTAAGATTTTCTCCACCGGCATCAGCGCCGTAAATCCAGTATCCTGCATCCTTCAGTTTTTCAACTGTGCGCACAAGATTTGTAACAATAGAAACCGGAACCCATGCCGAAGCTCCTGCCGAACTGCGGGAAATTACTTCACTTCCGATATCTGTACTTGCATTATTTTCAGGAAGGATTACAAGACCTGCACCAAACTGATCACAACTTCGGATAATTGCACCAACGTTATGAGGGTCTGTTACACGGTCCAATATTACAACTGTCGATTTTTCAGAACCACCGTTTACTTTCAGCCATTCATCAAAATCAACAAGATTTTTCTGTTTTCCAGAATCGCCCCATATTTCAAGAATGATTCCACGGTGATCTTGAAGAGTTTCATTAAGTTCAGAAACCTTTGCATCAAGTGTTTTGTCATCACATTGTGTTACAGTTACACCGTTTTTCTTTGCTTCTTCGATTATCTTTTTTACACGAGGGCCAGCCTTGCTGTAAAACACCTGATAATCTTTAGGATTTGATTTTACTTTTGCCAGTGAAAGAACCTTTTCTTCAATGGCATGAAAACCTGTTATTACTTTCATATAATTATTATGACATTTTTTTAAAAAATGTCAAAGAGGATTTAAACGCAAAAAAGGGACTGTCCAAAAAAAATGGACAGTCCCTTCTTTCAGATTATATTACTATATTATCTACCGCAGCATTTCTTGTATTTTTTTCCTGAGCCACAAGGGCAAGGATCGTTACGCCCAACTTTTGCACCTTCACGTACAACAGTTGTTGGAATTACATTACCTGCAACATATTTCCAGTCTCCGTCAATTTTCTTGAAACCAGAAATTTCGTGATGAACATCATGCATCTGATGCAGTGTGTAGTCAGCTGTGAATTCTACGATACCTTCATCATCAGCTTCTGTACCTTTTTCTGTACGGATAATTTTAAGTCCGTTCCACTGTGACTGACGGCTCCAGTCTTCTGTTGCCTGTCTGTCAATTTCAGCAATTCCTTCACCTTCTTCACATGAATTGATGATGTAATCAATTTCATGTTTTACGTATGAAGTATAACGTGCTCTCATACAAGCTTCTGCTGTTGGAGCTTTTACTGTTCCTTTAATGATTGGTTCACAGCATTCGCTATAAGGTTTACCTGAACCACATGGACATAATTCTTTGTCTGCCATTTTATTTTTCCTTCTTAATTTTAATTACTTGAGAACAACTACATCAAAACAGATGTAAGCACCGCCAGGAATTACTCCTGGGATTCCCTGTGAACCGTAAGCCATTTCTGGTGGAAGAACCATTTTACGTGTTTCACCATATTCCATATCCTGAACCATTACATCAAAACCTGGAATCATCTGTCCGCCAGCTGTTTTGAATTCAAGAGCTTCGTGTCCCTGTGGATGGAATTCTTTTGATGCATCGAAAATCTGACCGTCAACAAGGTATCCTTTGTAACCTACAGATACATTCTTTCCCTTACCAACTTTTTTACCATTTCCCTTTTTCAGGATCTGGTAGTAAATTCCGTTAGCGTCTTTTTCGCAGCCTTCAATTACTTTAGCCATAGCTTTTTCTTTGGCTTCCTGTTCGCGTTTTGCAGCTTCATAAATTGCCTGATCAAAATCTTTCTGAGTTGCTGTGAACTTTTCAGCTTTAGCACCCTGGCGAACAATCTTAAGATCCATAATTGTATCACCCTGTTCTACAGAGTCTACAACGTTCTGACCTTCAAGAATTTTTCCGAAGATTGTATGCTTTCCGTTAAGCCAGTCTGTGGGAACATGTGTAATAAAGAACTGACTTCCGTTTGTATTTGGACCTGAGTTTGCCATAGCAAGGTATCCAGGACCATCAAATGAATATTTGTCGCACCATTCATCAGGGAATTTATAACCAGGACCACCTGTTCCGTTTCCTCTTGGGTCTCCACCCTGAATCATAAAGTCTTTAATTACACGATGGAATTTCAGACCATTGTAGAATGGTTCACCTTTTGCTGCTTCAAGTGTTCCTTCTGCAAGACCAACAAAGTTGATTACTGTAAGTGGTGTGTCTTCATAAAAGAGTTCAAGAACCATTGTACCCTTTTCTGTTTCCATTACGGCAAAAACGCCTTCTTTTCCGTTAAGTACGTCCATTTTTTTACTCCCTGCAGTAGTTTTTGTTGCAGTCTTTTTTCCTGCACAACTTCCGCTAGATAAGATAATCAGGCCCATTAATGCACCTGAAAAAATTTTCTTAAGATTCATAAAAATCTCCTTCAGTTCTTTTTTAAATCAGAACTTTTCTAGAAGCCATTTGTAAATTGCATCCATACGCGACACAAGAGAATCAGAAATCTGTTTCTTCATTCCGGGTATTTTTTTCATATTTACATCTGTTCCCAGATATATTTCCAACTGGTCACCTTCATCTACAAGCAGGATATTCATAACCATGTTGTAAGGCTTAACCGCCTTTATTGGACCAATTCCCATTGGATCTGCGTTAGAAAGACGCACAAACAATGTATTTTCATTCTGACGATAATCCAGACGGTAAATATTTTTACCAAAAGATTTATCATCAAGCAGTGCGTAAAAAATTTTTCCGTCGCATTCTGAAAGTTTGTAGTCATTTACAAACTCAGGCTCTTCAAGACTTTTTACAAACCCTGCAGTTTTATACAGCTCAGCATATTTTTTTCTTGTGGTGGAATAATATTCCATTCCTTTCATTTCTGAAACAGAAGTAAAAATTCGGGCTGCATCTTTTATGTCAAAGTCACCGTTTTTTCTCACAACATAAAGCTGTTCGCCGACAAAAGGAACATTTGTCTTGGCAACTCTGTCATTCAGAATCTGATTTTTATACTCACAATCAGGAATCAGATCGAAATCTGTATCCTGTTCGTGATTTTTAAACCAGGAACTTTCTGGTTCCAGAATTTTTTTCCCGGTTTGTACACTTTGTGCAAAAAGATCCGATGCCAGAATCATTGAAAAAACCAGCATCATAATCTTTGTTCGTTTGATCATTAGCGAATTCCTTTATATAAAACTCTTACCTGTTTATATAAACCATCACCTTCGCTTTTAGTTTCAACATCTGGTATATCGTTCAATGTTGTGTGGATAAGTCTGCGTTCAAATGGATTCATTGGTTCAA
Organism: Treponema sp.; assembly: GCA_018385395.1. Taxonomy (GTDB): domain Bacteria; phylum Spirochaetota; class Spirochaetia; order Treponematales; family Treponemataceae; genus Treponema_D. The sequence continues at coordinate 6,045 of JAHBAD010000109.1, read as the reverse complement.
GCAGAATGCTGTTGCGTGTTGAACGAACTTTGTCTGCTGTGTTGTAAGCAAGACGAACCAGTGTCTCTTCACGGCGCAGACGGTAATTTTCTGTATCAAGAATTACGCGGATTTCTTCATGTCCAAGACGACCGGCATAAATATTTGCCAGAAGCTGAAGAGCGTCCAGGTTCTTTCCTTTGCGGCCGATAAGAATTGAAGAATAAGAAGAATCCATTCTGATTCCGATTTTTTTGTCTTCGCGGTATGTGATTTCAACTTTTACGTCGTATCCCATTTTTTCAACAACGTCTTTTACGAAGTTAACCAGTTTTTCTTCAAATTCACCCTGTGGAACAGGATCGATTTTTATACGTGGTGTTTCATCGTAATCGCGGTCTTCGTCAGCATTACTTGCTGTTGGAACTTCGCTCAAAGTATGAACACGAATTTTTACATAACCTTTATTGAAAATTGATTTTTTCTGTGTTTCCAGAATTTCAACATCAAACTGATCACGACCAAGTCCAAGTTCATTTGCAGCCAGTTCAATAGCTTCTTTTTCTGTTTTTGCTTCAAACTCGTAAGTCATTTATATTACCTCTAATAATTATGTTCTAAATTATTTTCTCTTATTTTTTGGTGGCAATGTTTTCTGATTTGCACCTGTTTTTTTTGCAGCAGCCATTTCAACTTTTTTTGCAGCCATCATTTTGTTAATAACAATCTGCTGAATCATCTGGAACAGGTTTGAAACTGTCCAGTAAATCAGAAGTCCTGACGGAGCATTGTAGAACAGGAAGAAGAAAATGATTGGCATACCGTACATCATAAACTTCATGCTCATTCCACCCTGAGGCTGAGCTGCACCACCAACATTTGTAATCTTTCCAAAGAACAGCTGTGTTACTGTGTAAATGATTGGAAGAAGACGAAGCTGATCCCAACCAAGGAAAGGAATTACAAAAGGCATACTCCAGACACTGTCACCAGTTGAAAGGTCAGGAATCCAGCCAGGGATAAATGTTGCACCGCGGAATTCAAATTTATAGTTGAACAAATTGTACATTGCGAAAAGTACCAGGAACTGGAAAATCATTGGAAGACATCCACTTGCAGGATTGTAACCTGCTTCCTGATAAATCTTTGCCATTTCAGCCTGCATCTTCTGCTGGTCGTTCTTATATTTTTCCTGAATTGCCTGAACTTTTGGCTGCATGTCCTGCATAACCAGAGTACTCATTGACTGTTTTTTTGACAGAGGGAACATTAAAAGTTTAAGAAGGATTGTAAGAACGATGATTGCAACACCCCAGTTTCTTACAACTTTCTGAATCAGTTCAAGACAAACCTGAAGGATTTTTTCAAGCCATTTAAGCCATCCGCTTGACTGAAGAACTTCTGTAAGTCTGTAACCGCCGATTCCCCAACCATTAGCGATTTCCCCGTTATCTTTTTTTGCACTGTTGTAACGTGCCAGTGATTTTTCATCACGTGGACCAAAGTACATATAGTAAGAATCTGAAACATCAGTTCCCGAAACTGCAGATCTTTCTATCATTGCCTGAGCATTTGCATAATTATCAATTTCTATAACTGTAGAATAGAAACCGGCATTGATAATGCTTGGATTTGAAGGAATCATAATTTCTGTAAAATATTTTCCTGCAACTGCAAGCCATGTGAAATCATTCTGCTTTGACCAGCGTCTGAATTCATTCTGCCCAAGAATCTGGCGTTTCATTTTTTTACCGTTATAAGAAATAATCTGACGGTTTTCATAACGATTCTGTTTTGCATTGAAATGTGGTCCAAGCTGTGGGGCACTTCTTAAAGAATATGCAATTCCGTCGTTATTCAGGAAACTCAAGTCTTCATCCCCATGGAACATAAGATCCAGTTTGAAAACATTTTCATCATCTTTAAAAGAATATTTTTTTCCGTATGTGAAAGTTTTGAGTTCACCATTTTTTCTCAAAGTAACATTTTTTTTGAACATTACTGTTTTGTCATCAATCATTTCAAAATTCATCATTTCATTCATGATTGGACTTTCAGCGTTACCAAAGGCAACAGCCATAGTTCTGTTCTTATCACTTACACTGTCTGAAATCTGAACATAGTCACCTGTTTCTGTGTCTTCATAATCTTTCAGCTTGTAACTGATAATATCACCGCCCTTATTTGTAAGAACGATTTCTGCTTTGTTTGTGTTGATTGTGATTGTCTGTTCTTCAATAGATTCAGTAACCATGGCTTCTGATGAAGCAACAAGTTCTGAAACTGAAGATGTGTTCATATCTGTAATTTCATTTTCAACAACTTCTTCTGCAACCGCTGTCTGCTGTGGGGCAAACATATTCGGATTTCTTTTCTGCATGAAGACAGTCCATCCAATGATAACTAATGTAGATAAAACAATTGCAATAATTGTATTCTTGTCCATTTTTTACTCCAATAAAAATTGAGCAGCCGGAGTAAATAAGAAGACTCTATTTTTTAAGGAACGGGATCATACCCGCCCTCGTGAAATGGATTACATCTTAATATTCGTCTGATTGCGAGATAAAGACCTTTTATCGGTCCGTATTTTTTGATTGCTTCCAGTGCGTAGGCAGAACAAGTTGGGGTGTATCTGCATGACGGCGGAAACAATGGCGAAATACAAATTTGATAAAATCTTATTAAAACAATGAAAATTTTCGAAAAAAGATTTTTTATTAAATCTTTGAGAAAACTCAATCCTTTAACAAATTTGCCTTTTGACACAATATTCGAAATTGTTCACACCGCGTACTGAACGAGTCGTTTCCGGGAAAAATCTGCAGAAGCAGATCGTATCCGGTGTTCAGGTGTGTTTTATAAAAACGATAGACTTCCCGGCTGTAACGTTTTGATAAGTTCCTTTGAACCGCGTTACCGTAGCCACGATTTAAAGGAAAACCGATTCTGTTTATTCCTAGACCATTTTCCATATAGAAAAGACGAGCGCCCGGAATACTTACCTTTTTTCCGTTTTTGAACAGTGTTTTAAATGTTTCAGGCTTTTTTATCCGTTCGTCGCGGGTAAAAAAGCCTGTTTTATTAAAATCTGTTTCCATCCCTAATGCTGATTAGTATTTGTTGTGTTCGTCAGCTACAGACAGCTTTTTGCGTCCCTTTGCGCGACGACGAGCTAAAATTTTGCGTCCGCCTTTTGTTGCCATACGTGCGCGGAAACCAAATTTTCTATTGCGTTTTACTTTACTTGGCTGATATGTTCTTTTACCTTTTGCCATTTTAAGCTCCTTATATATATTTTATAAAAAAAGATATCGGTAGTGCACCCATTATTACCACTTTAAAATGGGGTATAAAAGATTATCATTTATTTTTTGAGTTGGTCAATACACTGTTTTCCAGACTTGCAAGCTTTGCAAGAAAGTCGGCGGGTAACGAATCTGAAGTTTGATTTTCGGATGATTTCAATTTGTCAGAATTTGTGGCGCCGGAGGCGCCCGATTTTTCCAGAAATTCATTCATCTGTTTTTCAGCCGATTCATCTTTTTTCTGCTGTTCATTCTGAGCACGGCGTAATTCATCTTCATAAGAATTATACAAAGTTGCATTATTTCCTTTCATTCGGAAAGCAAGAGATTCAACTTTCACTCCCGTATTTCCCATATTCATGTTCATACCGCGGATTATATATTTTGAATAAAGCTGGATTGCCTGAGTCCATCCCGGATGATCTGTTTCAATCAAAAGCTGACCGTTTTTATAATCCACAACATCAGAATGACTTGCTATTTTATCACCGTAAAATTCATCACGATTGTTTTTAATTCCGCGAACTACTTTTTTCCAGATAGAAGTTATTTTATTTGCGTTCTCAATATCACATGCTTCGATATTTGAAAACACGCGGCTTATCATTTCTTTTGCATCGATGATATTATTCATTTTTTAGCCTCCGTCCACTGTCCGTTTTCTATATGAAAAACTTTTGTAGTTTCCCGTTTATAATTTTCATAAGGTTCGCCAGGCAAAAATGTACAGAACAGCTGATCATATTCCGGAAGCATTGCCGTAAGCTTTGTTCTCTTTGCCGGGTCAAGTTCCAGAAGAACATCGTCCATTAAAAGAATAGGCTTCAAACCTGTGGACTGAGAATAAAACACTGACTGTGCCACACGAAGAATTAAGGAAATCAAACGGCACTGACCAGTCGATGCAGTCTGAACAAAAAGCTGGCCGTCCTTTACAAAATTGATTTTATCTCTGTGCGGTCCAGACAAAGTTGTTTCCATAGCTTTGTCCGCTTCGCGGCGCGACATCAAAGACCTGAAAACTTCATCGTAACCCGGTGTTCTTAAACTAAGACCATCTGAAATTTCTTTCCAGCTTGGTTCATAACTGACTTTCAAATTTTGAATACCAGTTACATCTTCATATAGTTTACCGAAAATCTGATTAAACTGGAAAATTGCTTTTTTTCTTTTTGCCTGAATAATCAGCCCGTAATTTACAAGCTGCTGGTCGTAAACATCCAGAAGTTCATATTTTTTTTCTTTCAGAATTGTATTCCGGCTTTTTAATATTTTTTTGTAATTACGGATATCATCAATGTAAGTTGAATCAAAAAGTGTCAGTGACTGGTCAATAAAAAATCGGCGGTCTTCAGGGTCGCCTGTTGCAAAACGCATGTCATCATGACAAAAAAGAATACATGGAATTGTATTTATCAGTTCCTTACGATCGTTAATTTTCTTGCCGTTTTTTTCAATTCGTTTTTTGTTATTTTCAAAAATAATACGAACCTGCTGTGTATCTCCCGGAGCTTTGTCATACAAAGCAGTTACCGAAAAATCCCGCTGGCCGGCGCGTATAATCTGAGAATCTATGTGTGTACGAAATGATATCCCGTAAGCCGTATAATATAGTGATTCAAGCAGGTTACTTTTTCCCTGACCGTTCTCACCAACAAAATAGACCTCCCGGGAACCGGCGAGGTCTATTCTTGAATTTTGAAGGTTACGGTAATTGTAAAATGATACTGTTAAAAACGGCACTTACAATTCCTTTTTACTTCGCGAAGCGAAGGCGAAAATTTTTCATTAACTAACGTTAGTTAGTTGCTTTGTTCCCTGACCTAATTATTCATCGGCATAACAATATGCTGATAATCTTCTTTTGGATCAGAGTGCATAATTACAGTTTTTGTAACTTTTCTTTCTCCGCTTCCATCATCCTCATCCGGAGTAAAATCAAAAACAACATATTCTGAATCAATTACTTTAAGAGGATCTGTAATGAATTTGTAATTTAATCCGATTGAAATATCCGGACCGTCATAGCGGCATGGAATTTCTTCCGAAGCATTACCATTCAAAGAATCTGGAGTCATAATTTTAAGAACACCTGAAGTTACTTTGAAAAGAATTCTGCTTACTGATTTATCAACCATGATTGTTGTTCTTTCAAGAGCAGCTTTAAGATCAGCTTTGTAAACTGCAAATGAAGAAGTGAGATTTTCAGGAATAACTTTTTTGTAGTTTGGATAAAGACCATCAATCAGGTTTGAAGAGAATTCATAATTTCCGAATTTTACGAAAATTGATTTGTCTACAACTGCCATCTGAATGTTACCTTCATCTGAAGCATGTTTCATTACACAGCTTAAAATTTTTGTTGGAACAATTGCAGGAGGGAAGTCGGGAACATTATTTGCAATTGCTTTATCGATGTTGGAAAGTCTATGACCGTCAGTTGAAACCATTGTCAGATTCTGTTCGTTTTTCAGGAAGTAAACACCTGTAAGGAAAATTCTTGTGTGATCTTCTGATACAGAGAAAATTGTCTGACGAATCATTTCTTTAATTTCTTTTGCAGGAACTTCAAAGAACGGCAGATTTTCAGAACTTCCCATTTCAGGAAATTTATCTGAAGCCTGACTGTTAAGTGTAGCTTTAAATTTTTTTGTCAATGAATTGATTGTTACTTTTAAATCCTCCTGAATAAATTCAACTTCACCGCCAGGAAGTTTTGAAATGATACTCATGAAGTTATCACAGTAAACAGTTGTAC
>JAHBAD010000115.1 GCA_018385395.1 Treponema sp. | reverse complement strand
TGTAGGATTTGGACCCACGACCCCGAGATTACAAATCACGTGCTCTACCAGCTGAGCTAAGGCAGCAGTTTTATTCGGTGCAACTTGCTGTTCGCTTGTTGCGGTGAATGATTAGTATCATATAGACTTCTCAAAAAATGGTCAATAGCTTAAAAGCATTTTTTTGAAAATTCTTTAATTATTTTATTAAATTTTCAAAAAGCGGAATATAAGCGTTCTGACAAACTTTATCCCAGTTATATTCCTGTCTTGTATATTTTGCAGCTTCTGTAATAAGGTCAATTACCCTGTCATTTGAGTACATTTTCATCGAAATGATTTCAGAAAGTTTCGAAATAAGATTTCCGGCTTTGTTGTTTTCGTAAAGGAAACCTGTTTTTCCGTCAAGAATTTTGTTCAGTCCTCCTGTTCTGTGTGCAACCGGAAGAGTGCCATAAACCTGTGCAATAAAGTCCTCAAGGCCACAGGGCTCAAAAAAACTTGGCAGACAGATAAAATCTGAAGAAGCCACTGTAAGACGGGCTGCCAAGCGGTTATAACCATTAAGAAAAACCATCTGGCCTTTGAATTTTTCATTTTCTGCAAAAGCTGCAAAGCGGCCTTCAAGGGCACTTTCCCCCTGTCCTGTCACAATTACCTTCAGATTTGGAAAATTCTCAAGGATTGAAGGAAGTGCGTCTGCAAAAACAGAAAGCCCTTTCTGGCTGGCAAGACGCCCCTGATAGCAAAGGTAAACCGTTTTTTCGTTTTCAAATTCAAGAAGATATCCGTATTTTTTTATATCATAAAGAACTTCATCATCCGAAGACTGTTCTTTATTTTTTAAATGTTCAAGAAAAAAGTTTCTGCACTGATATTTCCCCTGTAAGTCACCTTTTTCTGGGGAAAACTCAAAAGGTAACCCAGATTTCTTTGAATTTCCAGGTTCATAAAGGTCTATATCAATTCCGTTTGTAATACCGGAAACAGGAATATTTTTCTCAAAGAAAATGGACGAAAGACCATCGGTAATATCATCATTTTTGGGATCTGTAAGTTCTTCTGCATAGGACGGAGACACCGTTGTTAAAAGAGCACCATATTCACAGGCAATAAGGAAAGGTTCTGGTTTTCCCCTGTTCAGACAATTTTCAAAAGTTTTTACATCATATCCTGTGTACCAGGCAGCTTCTTCAGGACTTGCAAAATTATGATGATAAGCTGGCCCTGCATTATGAATTGTAACAACTGTTTTAGTGTTATTTAATTTTTCACAGTCATTTACATAAAGGGGAATTGTGGCAGTTGAAGCATCCTGACAGTGAATAATATGGGGTTTTTCATTTTCAGGCACATGTTTCCCGAATTCTATTACAGCTTTTGCAAAAAGAGTATCAAGAAAGAGAGTATCTTCGTGTCCGCACCCTTTTTTATGACTGGAATTTATATTTTCTTCGTTTTGCGTATAAGTATAAACTGCTTCTTTTTCTGCAAAAGACGGATGTTCAACAAAAACAATTTTGAAATTCCAGTCTTTAGAAAAAGCGAGTGTATAGGCTACAGTTTCCTGCTTTCCGCATAATTCAATTTTTGCTTCAACAACATTTCTTTGCATGCCTTTTACTTCGCGGAAATTTGTACAGCGGAATACGGGAATAAAAAGGACAGAGTTATTACCAGCCCGGTATAATTCTTTACACAAAGAGAAAGTTACGTTTTTTACACCACCCGCTTCGGCAATGCCGGAACATTCATGGCTTGCAATCCAGATATTCATAATTAATTCTTTCTGTCAGGTCTCAGGCGGTCAGTTCCGTTATTATAAACGTTTACTATTTCGGCTTTTTTGGGAAGATATGTTGTAACCATTACGCGAATGACTTTTTCCATGCCGCCCTTTATTTTTGCCTCCTGAGTACAAAATAAAGCAACTTTTGAACAGTCAATTGCAGGACCGCCACGGCGCAATGCAGCGGCGGCATTAAGTTCATCAAGGTCATCTGTCATGGAAAATTGAATTGAGACCATATCTTCACTTTTTATATTGTTTTTGATGAAGATGTCGTCACACATAGTATGAACAACTTTAAGAATTTCGTCGGCATTGTTTTCGCAGGAAGTTGCACCGCGGATTGCAAATAATTTTTTCATAAAAGTTCATCTCCAGTATAGTTTTCCATTTCTGATTCATCTTCAGAGCTGGAATCCTGTGATTCGTTTGTTATATTTGTTTCAGGTAAAGTTCTGTTTCTGATATTTCGGTAAAGTTCATAATCGGGAATTTTTGAATTTTTTAATGCAATTACATCAATTTGAAAATCGGGGTATTTTTCATTGAAACGGCATTTTTTGTAAATATCAACAATAGTAATTGATTCAGGCATAAAAAGAGGGTCTTCTGAAGCCCGCGAAAGGTAATAAGCTGCAGTTTCCTGTGCCACAGCCTGAAGATTGATTTCCATGTATTTATCAAAAGATTCCTGATCAGAAATCAGATTTTTAATCATAAGATTTCTGATATCTTCAGGTTCTGCATGAGCTTCTATTTCAAAGGTAAAACTATAGGAAAAGTCATAAAGGCTGTTTCCGGCATAAATATCAGCCGAAGGAAGAGAGCCCGAAACAGTTTTTTCAGTAAAAAAAGGTTTATTTTTGAATTGGATAAGTCTGGCATTTGAAGGGAGTAAAAAATCTTTGTGAAAAGTAAACTTTCCCTTCTGAGCAATTTCACTGTCGATTCCGTGGAGTTTAGATATTACAATCCCCAATGTGTCAGGTTTTATTTTTATCTGTGTCCATCCAATAGTAAAAACAAAGGAACCGAAGATGGCTATGATAAAAAGACACACAAAGAATTTCTTCATAATGGACTTAATATTAAATTATTAAGTATAATAAAACAAGAGACAAATGATTGACACAAAACGCATCAGATTATTTTACAGAATGACAAAAAATCTTGTGGCTCTGCCGGGAATTTTTTCCCTTTTTATCTTTCTTTTTTTTATAACAGGAAATTTTCAGGGATTCTCGGATTCAACCCAAAGCATTATTTTAATGACTCTTGGAATATCATCTGTTTTTTTTGCTATTGTTTCCTTTTTAGGTCTTATAGAAGGTATCTTTTTTCTCTTTATAAAAGATTTATTCAGAACAAGGAAAAAAATACTTTTCATTATTGCAATGATTTTATGTTTCATTTCTGCAGTAATTCTTCTTTCAATGAGCCTTGTTCTTGGTGTTCTTACGGAGGGACTTTAATTGATTTTTGATTTTTTTCATTCCAGATCTATTGTTATTTTGGATCCTCTCCTTAAAAAGTTCGGAAAAGTTTTCGAAGAAAAGGGATTTCAGGCCTACCTTGTTGGTGGTGCTGTAAGAGATTTGATTTTAAAAAAGCCCTGCTCAGACTGGGATGTTGCTACAAATGCCACACCGGAACAGGTTATGAGCATGTTTAAATTTGTAGTTCCAACAGGAATTGCTCACGGAACTGTAACAGTTCATTTTCATAAAACTGAAATTGAAGTAACAACTTTCAGAACAGAAAGCGAATATTCAGACGGTCGCCATCCTGATAAAATAGCCTATGCTTCCACAATCGAAGAAGACCTTTCACGCCGTGACTTTACCATGAACGCCATTGCAGTAAATCTGAGAAACGGAAAAATTTGTGACCCCTTTGGTGGCCGTAAAGATATCCGGAAAAAAGTTATAAGAACAGTGGGAATTCCAAATGAGCGCTTTATGGAAGACGGACTTCGTCCTATTCGAGCTCTTCGTTTTGCAAGTCAGCTTAATTTTAGTATAGAAAAAGATACATTTTCAGAAATTTTCAAACCAGATGTTCAAAAAAAGATTACATCTATCAGCATTGAACGATTCAGAGATGAGTTTTTAAAAATGTTGAAAAGCGAAAAACCTTCTGTTGGTTTAAAGCTTATGGAAGAAACGGGAATCTTAAAACTTTTTATTCCTGAGTTTGAAATTTGCCGTGGTTGTATTCAGGGAGATGGCCGGGGCTTTCACGACTTTGATGTAATGGATCATCTGATTTATGCCTGTGACGGTGCTCCTAAAAACAATTACAAAGTACGCCTTGCAGCCCTTTTCCATGACATTGGGAAACCTTCCTGTAAGCGTGTTATAGAAAATGAAAAAGACGGCCAGTTATTCACTTTTTATAACCACGATAACGAAGGCGCAAAAATTACAGAAAAGATTTTACGCCGCCTGAAGTTTTCAAATGAAGAAATTGCAGATGTAAGTCATCTTGTAAAAAATCATATGTTTCATTATGAGTCTTCCTGGAGCGATGCTGCGGTCCGCAGGTTTATTGTCAGGGTCGGCCTTCAGTACATGGATGATCTTTTTGACCTGCGTGTGGCCGATGTTTTTGGAATGCACAACAACCAAGTGAACCTCCGTAATTCAACTACTTCCGAAAATATTCTGGAGCTGAAAGAACGCATAGAAAAAATAACAGAAAAACAGAATGCCCTTTCTCTTAAAGACCTTTGTGTAAACGGAAAAGATTTAATGGACATAGGCATTCCTTCCGGGAAAAAAATGGGAGTCGTTCTGAACGAACTTTTTGAAGCCGTTCTTGAAGACCCCGAAATGAATAACCGTGAGAAGCTTCTGAAACTTGCAGAAAGCTACAAAGAATAATATTTATTTCTTTATCTGATTTCGAATCCAGTCGCAGAACTCATTCATTCCTTCTCCGGTCTTTGCACTTAAAGAAATGATCCTGGCTTTGGGATTCAGTTCAAGAATATATTTTCTTGCAAGTTCTTCATCAAAACTGAAAAATTCTTTTGTATCCATTTTACTAAAAACCACCAGGTCGCAGATACTGAACATAAGCGGATACTTCAAAGGCTTGTCGTGACCTTCTGGAACAGAAAGAATCATCATGTTTTTATGAGCGCCTGTATCGAACTCTGCAGGACAAACAAGGTTTCCTATATTTTCCAAAAAAAGAATATCAAAGCCTTTTTCACCAAGGTCTCCGTGTTCCTTTTCAAATTCAATAATTGCCTTCCCTGTCATTTCTGCATCAATATGACATAGGCCGCCGTTATGAATCTGAAGGCATGGAACACCTGTATTATCAGACACTTTCTGTGCGTCTAAAGAACTTTCAATATCAACATCCATTTCACCAATTTTATAATCGGTTTTCAGCATATTAATGGCTTTGCTTAAAAGTGTAGTCTTTCCGCTTCCAGGGGAAGACATAACATTCAGCATGAAAACACCTTTATCGGAAAGCTCTTTACGGAGCTGGTCTGCCATAAAATTATTTGTATTGAAAACATTTTCATGAACTTCAATTACGCGGACTGCCATTTAGTTCTCCTTCAAGGTATTTTATCCATGGGTCGCTTTCAGTAAAACCTTCACCGGTCTTACTGCTTACAAAAAAGATTTCAGCTTTTGGATTTAGTTTCTTAATTCTTTCAACTGCAAGTTCCCGGTTAAAATCGAAAACACATTCTGCATCAATTTTATTTATAAGGACAACATCACTAACCTGATAAACAAGAGGATATTTTGCAGGTTTATCGTCTCCTTCCGGGACACTTAGGATTGTAATGTTTTTATGAGCGCCTGTATCGAATTCTGCAGGACAGACAAGGTTTCCAACATTTTCAAGAAAAATCAAATCGCAGTCAGAAACGTCCAGTGCTTCAAGCCCCTGTTTAGTCATTTGAGCATCCATATGGCACATGCCGCCTGTATGGAGCTGGACAGATTTTCCGCCGCCTGTATGGATTGTTTCTGCATCAACAGAAGCATCAATATCACATTCAAGAACACCTATCCGGGCTTTCCCTTTCAAGGCTTCAATAGTCCTTAAAAGAGTTGAGGTCTTTCCGCTTCCAGGGCTGCTCATAATATTTATTAAAAGTTTTCCCTGTTTTTTAAGCTCTTCACGAATGCCGTCTGCAGTAACTTCGTTCTCTTTATAGATACCCTGCTTCAATTCAAGGATTGTCATAAACGCCTATTTCCTTAATATTAAACTCATTTCCTCTTAAGAGATAAGTATGTTTACTCTGACAGTGAGGACAGATTTTTCCGTGAATAACAGTTTCGTATTCCGATTTACAGTCTTCACAGAAAGTAACAGCCTTAAGAGTTTCTATTTTGAGTTCAGTTGATTCAGTCTGTTTTTCTTTTTTCCGTGCCCAGTTCCAGCAGTCAATAAGCTGATCGTGAATCACACCGGAAACCTGGCCGATTTCCAGTGTGACAAAATCAATCTTATCTATGCTGTTTTCTTCGGCAACTTTTTTTACGTCACGGATGACGTAAAAAACAACGCCAAGTTCATGCATTAGTGTTCAATCTTCTTATGAGTAATAATATTTGCTACGCGTTTCATCTGGTAAGGAAGAATAGCCTTAAACTTGTCTTCTGCCGGAATGAAATTTGTACATTCAGGATGATCACGTTTCAAGCTGATTGCATCAAATGCACATTTTGTAGTACATACACCACAACCGATACATTTGTTGGAGTCTACGATTGTTGCACCACATCCAAGACAGCGGGCTGTTTCAGCCTTAACCTGTTCTTCAGTAAGTGTAATCTTATAATTCTTGAAAGATTTTTTGTTTGTCTCGTTGATTCCTTCAACCTGCTTTGGACCGTTGTCATAGTTTTCGACCAGAATGTCATCTTTGTCCAAAGCCTTGAATTCCCATCTATTGCGGCCTGTTACCATGTGTCCGTCATGTACATAACGGTGGAGACTTTCTGCAGCGATTTTTCCCTGTGCAATAGCGTCAATGGCAAATTTTGGACCTGTATAAACATCACCGCCAACAAAAATGTCTTTAACGTCTGTCTGGAATGTAAGGCGGTCTGCCTGGATTGCAGGACCGTTGAATACAACTTTTTCATTTTTTACAAGGTCGCCCCAAACTGAAGCCTGGCCAACAGCAAAAATTACGCGTTCACATTCAATAGTGATTGTATCATTTTCATCATATTTAGGTGCGAACTTTTTGCGTCCGTCAACTTCTTCAAATACAGAAACACATTTCTTGAATACGATTCCAGAAACTTTTCCGTCTGTAACAAGAACTTCTTTTGGTCCCCATCCGCATTTAATTTCAACACCGTCTTCAAGTGCTTCATTCTGTTCTTCTTTTGAAGCAGGCATTTCACTTTCGCTTTCAAGACAAATCTGAGTTACTTTTGAAGCACCGCTTCTTGCGCTGACACGTGAAGCATCAATAGCAACGTTACCGCCGCCAACGACAACCACTTTTCCTTCAAAATCTTTTCCACCGCAGTTTGCTTCGTGGAGATAATCAATTGCAGTGAAAGTTCCTTCTGCATCATCATTTGGAACTCCAGGACGGCGTCCTGCGGAACATCCAATTGCAATGTAGAAAGCTTTGTATCCTTCTGCACGGAGCTGTTCAATTGTTACATCTTTACCAACTTCAATACCTGTGCGGATTTCAGCACCAAGCTGTTTGATTACATCAATTTCTGCTTCGATTACATTTTTCTCAAGCTTATATGATGGAATACCGTAGCGGAGCATACCGCCTGCTTCAGCGTTCTTTTCGAATACTGTCGGCTTATAACCTTTTTCTGCAAGATAGAAAGCTGCAGTAAGACCTGCAGGACCAGCACCAATAATTGCAATCTTGTCATCAAAGTGATCCATATGAATAGATGCAGGAATTACAACAGGAGGAACATAACGAGTTTCTGCATTAAGGTCTTTTTCTGCAATGAAGCGTTTTACTGCATCAATAGAAACACAGGAATCTACTTTACAGCGGGTACATGCATCTTCACATCTTCTGTTACAGATTGCACCGCAGACTGCAGGGAACGGATTCTGACGTTTAATAAGAGCAAGGGCTTCTGTATATTTTCCCTGGTTTGCCAGTTTCAAATAACCCTGTACCGCAATATGGGCAGGACAGGCTGTTTTACAAGGAGAAGTTCCTGTTTCATGAACGTTTATGCGATTATTGTCGCGGTAATTATAATCGTATTTGTCTTTTCCCCACTTTGTATTGTCAGGAAGGATCTGTTTAGGATATTTAACTTTTGTACCGTCAGCTTTTTTAAGCTTCTGGCCAAGGCGGGTTGCACCGGCAGGACAGTATTCAACACAGCGGCCGCAGGCAACACATTTAGATTCATCCACATGAGCTACATAAGCTGAACGGCTCATATTCGGTGTATTGAAAAGCTGGGATGTACGAAGGGCATTACAGATTTCTACGTTACAGTTACAGATACCGAAGATTTTGTTTTCACCGTCAATGTTTGTTGTCTGGTGAACAAAGCCGTTGTCTTCTCCGCGTTTAAGAATTGCTAGGGCTTCTTCTTTTGTGATTACGTGGCCTTTTCCAGTTTCAACAATATAGTCTGCAAAGTCCCCTACTCCAATACACCAGCCGTCATCATCATCAGCACAACCGTCACCAATTGCTTTACGGCTTGCACGGCAGGAACAGCGGCCAACCGCTATTTTTCCGTCATATTTTTTAAGCCAGTAAGAAAGTTTTTCAACATCAGTAGCTTCGTTTTCCATGGAAATTGCTTTTTCAACAGGTATAACGTGCATACCGATACCGGCTCCTCCAGGAGGAACCATCTGTGTAATTCCTTCAAGAGGAATATAAGTCATGCGTTCAAAGAAAGCACCAATGTCAGGATGATCTTTTAAGCGCTGGTTTGTTCCGTCAGAAAGGCGTTCCATATTGAAAAGTTCTGCTGAACCGGGAACAAACATTGGAAGCAGGTAACGGCGTTCGCTCTGTGGAGCTGTACGACCGTTATGGTCATAGTGATAACCGTAGTCATATTCAATAAGACCGATATATGACATCTGGTCCAGAAGACTCTGAAGCTTTTCAACATCATAAGAAGGATTCATCTTCTTAAGCTCTTCGAAAGTATAATGATGACGTTTTTCCATTGTAAGGGCAACGTCGGCCATTTCTTCAGAAATGATTTCGGCAAGTCCCCAGTATTCAGGATCTTCAACTTTAACGCCGCCAAGAATATGACCTGCAACGTCAGTAATTTTTCTTCCTAATTTAATGATTTTTTCGCTTGGCGGATTATCTTTTGAATGGTTTGCAACCCATTCTTCATATTGTGCCATTGGGGATTTTTCAGACATAAATGCCTCCATAATAATATTTAGTGTGTGATAGTTATTCTCTCACGGAAAATCACTATTGTCACGAAAAATATTACTCAGAGGCTTTATAAGGTAGGATTAAATCAAATATATTTTTTTTGATTAGTTATGGTCTCTAAAAAA
>JAHBAD010000058.1 GCA_018385395.1 Treponema sp. | reverse complement strand
TCAACGGAGTAAAAACGCCAGGATAAATAGGACGTCCCTGAACCGGAAGAATAAAAAGTTTTGGAGGAAGAGCATCTTCAGCATTAATCAGTGACTTAATTTCACTTTCCATATTCTCGAGGTCTTCATTTAAAGAATTCATATATTAAATATACTAAAAAGAAAGAGAAAATACAAAACAAAAGATATGTACCTTTCTATTCTTCCTTTTCTTTTAGGACAGCGAGGAAGGCACTCTGAGGAAGTTCTACGTCACCGATCATCTTCATGCGCTTTTTGCCTTCCTTCTGTTTTTCAAGAAGCTTGCGTTTACGGGTAATATCACCGCCATAACATTTTGCAAGAACGTCCTTACGAACAGGGTTTACAGTTTCGCGGGCAATAACCTGAGCGCCGATAGCCCCCTGGATTGCAATCTTGAACTGCTGGCGGCTGATTTCATCCTTAAGGCGTTCACAAACTTTTCTGGCACGAGCTACGGCGTTCTGATCAAAAGTAAGGAAGCTTAATGCATCAACCATTTTTCCGTTCAGGAGAATATCAACCTTAACAAGTTTTGTAGGTCTGTACCCGATAATTTCATAATCGAAGGAAGCGTAACCGCGGCTGTAACTTTTAAGCTTATCGTAGAAATCAAAAAGTACTTCAGCAAGAGGCATTTCGTATGTAAGTTCAACACGTTTTTCGTCCAGGTACTGCATGTTTGTCTGAATACCTCGTTTTTCTGTACAAAGTGCCATTATAGAACCAAGAAATTCGCTTGGCGTAATTACTGAAGCTTTAATGTATGGTTCTTCACTTTCGCGGACTTTTCCTTCAGGATATTCTGCAGGATTATCAACGAACATTTCTTCCCCGCCCTGTGTCACAACCTTGTAACGTACAGATGGCTGTGTGAAAATTACAGCCTGATCAAAGTCGCGTTCAAGACGTTCCTGAATAATTTCCAGGTGAAGAAGTCCTAAAAATCCGCAGCGGAATCCGTTTCCTAAAGCAATGGAATTGTCTTTCTCATAAACAAGTGAAGCATCATTAAGCTTGAGTTTTTCCATGGAATCTTTAAGTTCTTCATAATCGTTGGAGTCCATAGGATAAATAGAAGAATAAACTACAGGCTTAACTTCTTTGAAACCCGGAAGAGGCTCTTCAACCGGGTCGCTTGCAAGAGTAATAGTGTCCCCTACATTTACTTCACTTACAGTTTTTACACCGCTGATAATGTATCCAACGTCCCCTGCTTCAAGAAATTCTGTTTCTTCATAATCGATTTTGAAAATACCGCAGCTTTCAACTTTATATTCAGCACCGGTACTCATCATACGGACAATAGAACCTTTTCTGATAGTTCCTTCCATTACGCGCACATGAACAATAACACCGCGGTATGCATCGTAGTGACAGTCAAAAATAAGGGCAGCAACTTTTCCTTTAGGGTCACCTTTTGGAGCCGGAAACTTTGTTACAATGGCTTCAAGAAGTTCTGCAATCCCTTCCCCGGTCTTTGCAGAAACAGGAACAGCTTCTTCAGGGAAAAGCCCAAGCTCTTTATCAATCTGATGAAGAACTGCCGGAATATCTGCAGAAGGAAGATCAATCTTATTAATAACAGGAACTATTTCAAGATTCTGTTCCAAAGCCATGAACATATTCGATACTGTCTGGCTTTCCACCCCCTGGGCTGCATCAATCAAAAGAAGAGCCCCTTCGCAGGAAGCAATAGCACGGGAAACTTCATAAGAAAAGTCTACGTGGCCCGGAGTATCAACAAAGTTCAGTTCATAGTCATGACCGTCTTTAGCATGATATGGAATTGTAACAGCCTGACTTTTAATTGTAATCCCACGTTCCCGTTCGATGTCCATGTTATCCAGAATCTGATTCATCATTTTTCGGTCATCGATAATGTGAGCCTGCTGGATAAGGCGGTCAGAAAGTGTTGATTTTCCGTGGTCAATGTGTGCAACAATACAGAAGTTGCGTTTGTATTTCATCTCTGTCATATCAATTCCTCAATTTACTAGAAATAATTGGGACCGTCAAAAGAAGTTCCCATAACCATAGTTACATCAAAAAGATTTTTCTTATGGCGTTTTGTTACAATCTGAACAAGAATATATTTATCATTTTTATCTACTTTCAAATCTTTTATTGTCAAAGGGTCATTTTCGGAAAACTGTAATTCGTCCGCTTCACTGCCTTCTATAACGTAGTCTATTTTATAGGTATTTCGCGAAGTTGTGGAAGCAGGGATAAGCTGCATTCCAAAAAGCGGAAGAAAAGTATTCTCTATAAGATCACTCTCATAAATTTCCCGCGCTGGTTCACCATTTCTTTTTGTAAGATAAACATACAACGGCTTTTCTTCTTCCTCAAATTCAAGTTTTACTATTGTTCCTGGTGTTGTACTTCTGAAATACCCTTGAAGGTCTTCTACCGAATTAATTTGTTCTCCATTCACAGAAGTAATAACCTGATCTTTTTTAAGTCCTGAAAGGCGTGCTGGACTTCCCGGCATTACATACTGAATTTCAGCACCAAGTTTTTTTCCACCATTTCTTTTTGTACGTCCGAAACAGCCAATCCAACTGTGATTGAATTCACCACCCGCATACATAAACGGCAGTTCCTGTTTAAGGTATTCAACAGGAATTGCAAAATTCAACCCTTGCGCCTGAAGAACTCCTGCAAAAACAACAGCCTGAACCTTCATATCCTTATCAATACAAGGTCCGCCTGAGTTTCCCGAATTAACAGAAGCATCAATCTGAAAAACATCGCCATTAGAAAAAAGCTTACGTTTTGTATTTGAAACAATCCCGGAAGTCAAAGTACCTTCAAGTCCCAATGGAGCACCAATTACATTTATCTGATCTCCAACAACAAGTTCAGAAGAACTTCCCAAATTTAAAACATATTCCGGAATATATTCTGTTTTTAAAAGTGCAAGATCTGTTACCGAATCCCAGCCTATTACTTTTGCAGGAATTTTATCATCTTCATTTCCAGGTAACTTAATGTAAAGCCGAGAATAGCCCTCATAAGCTGGATCAACCATATCAGCAATAACATGATGATTTGTTACAATGTATCCTCTTTCATCAATAAAAAAACCAGACCCCAAAACCTTATCAGGAAGTCCCATTCCATAAGTAATCTTTATGCCTTTATCAACTATTACAGTTACAGTTGCTTTTACAGCTTCATTAATAGAAGCCGGAACTTTAGTATTTTTTTGGAAACCAGGAACATCTTTTTTAAAAAGCTGTTCAATGTCCGAAAAGGAAATATTTCTATTCTGATAACCAGTAACTTCAAGAGAATTGGAATAACGCCATGCAGATGCATAATTTTTTTCTTCAAGAGCCATTTCAGTCATCTTTTCAAGATGGTTTGCACATTCTTCCATAATTTTTTCATCACCAAGAAGAATTGAACGCCAATATGCTTCTACAGGTTCTGACATCATAAGGTCTGAAATCCGTTTTCTTTCATTTTCAAGAACATCAGAATCGGAATAATCCAGGGGAGAAATTTCTTTTTGAATTCCACCAAATGATTTACATGAGAAAAACACAAATGAAACAGACAGCAAAAAGATTGAAGAAAAAAATCTATTCATTTTCATTTTTATTTCCGCTTTCATTTTCTTTTGGAGTAAGAGGTATCTTTCTGGCGAATATTTTTCCCGAAACTTTTATAGCTGTAAAGAAATCTTCATCTTTCTGAACCGGAACAACAAATCCGTTTTCTGCATTTACAAGTTTCTTCGCAATATGAACTTCAGAATCCCCGTCTCCCTCTTCATCAAACCAGAAGAAATTTTCAAGTTCTCCCTTAACCACTTTAAAAGCCACATCATTTACTTTTACTGATGACGGAACTCCATCAAGAGAAAGAACAGAAACTGTATCCTGATTCAACCCGACAACAAAAAGAGCTTCTTCTATAAGAGGTGAACCTTCTTCTTTCGGATAAACAATAAATGATTCTGAGCGGCCATCCTGTTTTATCCATACTGAAGTTTTTCCGCCTTTTTCGCGGAAGTATTCACGGTATTCAGGGATATTATCATTATTTGAATCAATCTGAACAGAAGAAAGATAAACAGAATCTGAAAAATCAAAGAACGGAAAGGCGTTCTTTACATAAATTTTATCTGAATCAGAAAAAAGTCCTTTATTCTCATCTGTGTAAAACTCATATTCCTCGCGGGTTTCAAAAAGACCGTCGTGGTCATAATCTGAAATACGCCAAAGTGGAAGGCCACCATTAAATTCTGCTGTAGCAAATACAGTTTCATTTTCAGTATATACTGCAGAAACAACAGTTCCATTAAGCATTGAATATGTAACAGATGCATTTTCCCTTTCCGGAGAATCAAGTTTTATAAAAGTTGCATTTACAAGATAATCAAGATTTTCCGGATTTTTCCAGTTACTTTTTACAAATGGAACAAAGAACTGGTCTTCTGTTTTCCCGAACAAAGATCTAAAAGGGGTTTCAAATTCAAAAGGCGAATAAATTGCAGTTTTTTTCGAAAAATCAAAAACCACATAATCATCATTTCTTTTCAAAACTGAACGGCCAAGATATGGATAATCTGACCAGAACATTTCTACTTCAAGAGGGGCGATATTTGCAGAAAGCAGTTCTCCAAAATCTGTTACAGCATAAATATCTTCCAAACCATCATTTTCTGCATCAAAGTGAACATACTGAGGACGCCCTCTTTCATACTGAATTTTAAGCTCCCAAAGAAGATCATTATTTACATCAGCATAAAGAAGTCCATTGTATGAATTTAAATGTGCAAAAAGTTTTTCTTTAATGTCCGGATTATCTGAAAGAAGAGATGTAAAATAACTCAATAATTCCAGTGCAACCGATTCATCTGCATATTTGAAAAACTCATCAAAAGCTTTTTCCTCATCCCAATAACCGGCTTTAAGTGAAGTTACAGGAAAAAGAATGTCAGGTTTCCCAGAAGCATCAAAAGCTTTCAGAGCTCTAATCTGCTTTTCGCCTTCCATAAAGAAAATGGAAGCACTTTCAATTTCAACCGGAACATTTTTATAATTTTTAAGCTCCTGCGAAAGAACATCTGCAGTCTGAAGAACAATTACCTCAGGTTTATAATCTTTACCACCGGCAATGGCGCGCTGAAGCTCAAAATTATAGAAAAGCTGGATAAAACGTATATCCCCTTTATAAATACGGCGGGCACTGTTTATTTTATCTCGGGCTTTTGAAACAGCAGCCTCAGTGCCCGTTCTGTAATATGTTTTGATTCTGACAGCTTCAGCATCTGCCGAAAAAACAAATGGAGCCCTGTCCAGTTCTTCAAGGGCTTCGTCCAGACTTCCTGTATCACTTAACAAATCTGATAAAAGAATTCTGTTTCCTTTTTCGTTATATCCAATCCAGTTGTTTTTATCTTTTGCCTGCTTTGAAAAAGCAAGAACCTGATTTACAGGATTTCCAAGTTCCTTCAGGCATACTGCTTTTATATAAAATAAATCAGAAATTGAATCATCATATGAAAGACCTAACTCTGCCTGACTCAATGCGGCATCAGAATCTCCCGAAAGAAGATAATTTTCTGCAAGCTTAAGACAGCGCTCTGCTGTCCTTCTCGAGGCGGCTTTTACCGATACCCCTTGAGCAGAACACAACACAGTGAGCACTGTTGAAAATATAAGAACGAAAAAAACTTTTTTCATTTAAAACCCTTTTCAGCTTTCAATTACAAAAAGCTGTTTTTTCTCTCCCAGAACGGGACTTCTGATTACAAAAGGAAAATCTGAACTAATTGTTACGGTTTTTCCTTCAGTTACAATTTGAATACTTTTCCCATCTTCTTTATAAACAGAAACTTTCCCAAAAGGAAAATCATATTCGCCTTCTTTTTCTATTATATCAAAAAAACCTGAATCTGTTTGCGTTTTTTCAAGAGTTTTTACAAATACTTGCCCCTTATAAACTCCGCATTCGCAACTGGAAAAACGCTTTGAAAAACTTTTTCCTTCTCTTAATGCTTTTCTGATTTCAAAAATCATATCATTTATAAATGCTGAAGGAATCCGTTCTGAAACCCCAGCCAGATTCATTTCACGAAGAAGAACCCTGGAAGCAAGAGCTTCTTTTCCCTTATCAAAGAGACAAGGTGATAAATCTGTTTCAGACGCCAGTTTTTCAAGAAACAGACTGTCTGCTCTTCGTTTATCTTCGCCGGTCAAAAGTGCTTCTTTCCAGCCCGGAATATTATCTTCAAGAACTGGAACAAGGTTATGCCGGATTTTATTTCTCAGATAATCATCAGAAAGATTTGTTGAATCCGTTCTAAATTCCTGTCCCCGGTCTTCCAGAAAAGCTTCTATTTCGTTTCGACTTATATTTATAAGCGGTCTGATATATTTCCCGCGAACAGCTTCAATCCCGCCGGCTCCGGAACCTTTTAAAAAGCGCATGAGTATTGTTTCAAGATTATCGTTCAAGTTGTGAGCAAGACAAAAATATTCAATATGATTTTTACTGATAGCTGATTCAAAACAATTGTAACGGACAAATCGGGCGGCTTCTTCAGTTCCGCATCTCCGCTCCTTTTCGGCTATTTTAACCTGATTTTCTGTAAGATCAAAAACTTCAAGATCAACATCAAATCCTTTTTTTGAAGCCTGATGGCAAAGGTTAATTACAAACTTCATGTCTCCGTCAGTTTCAGTTTTTTCACGGATATGATGATTTACAGTAACACAAACAAGAGGAAGTTTTTCTTTCCTTAAAATGTCGCAGAGGGCAAGAAAAAGAGAAACAGAATCGGCACCGCCAGAAATTCCCAGTCCAAAAGATGATTTATTTTTACGGAGTTCTTCGAAACTTACCCCATAAGCAACCAGAGAATTCCGGACTTTATCTACAAAACCAGTCTGTGACATAAAAAACATTTTACCATAAAAAAAGGCTGTCTTAAAGACAGCCTTTCGATACCAATTCTTTGTCCTTTCGGACTTAACAGTCAAAAACTGTAATTAGCGGTTACGTGCTGGAGCAACGTTTGCCAGTGGAGTGTCAGCTGGAGTGATAAGTTCAACTTCTGCTGAAAGTCCAAGGTCAGCTACAGTGTAAACATCGAAAATGTTAAGTTTTGAAACATCAGCGATGATTTTTTCAGGCATGTTAGCCAGGGTAGCTTTGATTTCGATTTCTGGAAGATGTTTTACAAGGAAACCACCTTTGAGAACACCAGCAGCGTTTCCAACGATGTTTACCTTCATCTTTTCGTATACTTTCTGATCTGCATCTGGTGCAAAGAAGTCTGCGTGCAGAACTTTGTCTGTACGAATGTTGTATTCTGCATCTTTAATAAGAACGTCACATTCTTTTCCGTCTACGTTCAGTGTAAATACAGTTGTTTTTGTGCTTGCGCGCCATGCTTTGTTGAATTCTACTTCATCAACATCCAGCATTGTAGCTTCCCCTTTAGAGTTGTAAACAACTGCAGGGATTCTACCTTCTTTTCTTAAGTTCTTAGCAGCAACTTTACCAGATGTTGTGCGAACTTTAGCATTGATTGTTGTCTTTGCCATTTAAAAGCTCCTTAAATCCTTTAAAAAATATAGTTATAAAATACTAAAGAAAAAGGCTCGTTCAGTCAAGAACGAGCCCTTTCATACAGGTCATTTCGACATACTCAATGACCTTTTTTTATTAAAATCCGTATGTACTGATGAATACACCGGCTGCAATTGCAGTACCGATAACACCAGATACGTTTGGTCCCATAGCGTGCATAAGAAGGAAGTTTGATGGATCGTATTCCATACCAACTTTGTTTGCAACGCGGGCAGCCATTGGAACGGCAGAAACACCTGCTGAACCGATAAGAGGATTAATCTTTTCTTTCAGGAACAGGTTCATGATTTTTGCCATGATAAGACCACCGGCTGTTGCAATCATGAAGGCAACAAGACCAAGGGCGATAATACCAAGTGAGTTTCCGTTACAGATTTTTTCTGGAGTCATCTGAGCACCAACACCAAGAGAAAGGAGAATTGAAACGATGTTCATCAGTTCATTTTCCATTGTCTTTGAAAGGCGTTCTACTACACCACACTGTTTTACGAAGTTACCGAATGCAAGCATACCGATAAGAGGTGCTGCAGGTGGAAGGAGAAGTGCTGTAATAACCAGAAGCATCAGAGGGAACAGAACTTTTTCTGTTTTTGATACTACGCGCATCTGCTTCATTTTGATGTGACGTTCTTTATCTGTTGTAAGAAGCTTCATGATAGGTGGCTGAATCATAGGAACCAGAGCCATGTATGAGTAAGCTGCAACAGCAATAACACCCATCATTTCAGGAGCAAGTTTTCCTGAAACGTAGATTGATGTTGGACCGTCAGCACCACCGATAATAGCAATAGCAGAAGCCTGGAGCATTGTGTAATCAATACCAGGAATGAAGTTCAAAAGAGCTACTCCAAAGAGAGTTGCAAAAACACCAAGCTGGGCAGCTCCACCAAGAAGAGCCATCTTAGGGTTTGCAATAAGAGGTCCGAAGTCTGTCATGGCACCAATACCCATAAATATGAGCATCGGGAAGAATTCGTTTCCAACACCGGCACTGTAAATGATATGAAGCATACCGTGTGGTGCGTCACCAATACCTGCTCCTGGAATATTTACCAGAATTGTACCGAATCCGATTGGAATCAGAAGAAGCGGTTCAAACCCTTTAGCTACAGCAAGGTAAACAATAAGGAAACCGATTGCCAGCATAAGAAGCTTCTGCCAGCCAGGAACTGTTACGTCAGAACCGTAAGAGTCTGCTGCTTTTGTCATTTCTTCTGCAGCAAGCTTTGCAGCTTCTTTTTCAGCAGCTGTTTCAGGCTTAATCAGTTTGTAAATACCAGTTGATTTACCAATATTTTTGATAAATTCTTTTGGTTCAATACGAGGTGTATTTTCTGACCCCTTGATGATTGTTGAAGAGGCATAAGATGTTCCAGCATCAGAAGAAGAAGCTTCTCCTTTGCATCCTGACATACCCACTGAAAGAGCACATGCAATCAGACAGATTGCAACGCAGGCTCTGAGGGTATTTTTCTTTATTTTGTCTTTTTCTTTATTTGCTAATGTTTCCATTATAAAGTCCTTAATAATATCCTTTCAGAGCCACAAATTACTGGATTGTAGCCACTACAGTTCCGGCAGCAATCTGTGAACCAGGTGTTGCAACAAAGTGTACTTTACCAGCTGTTCCTGCTTTAATTTCAAGTTCCATCTTCATAGATTCTACGAGAAGGATTGTTGTATCAGCACTTACTGAGCTACCCTCTGATACAACATATTTAAGAAGTGTACCTGCAACCGGTGCTTCAACATTTTTTCCGCCTGCAGGAGCAGCGGCTGGAGCAGCAGGTGCGGCAGCTGGAGCTGGAGCAACAGGAGCAGGAGCTGCCTGTACAACAGCACCACCAATTGATCCAAGTTTCTGATCAGCCTGAACCTGAGTTCCTGTCTGAACTGTGAATGTGATTTTTCCGTCACATGGAGCTTTTACTTCAAGTTCCATTTTCATAGATTCAATCATAAGAACAGTGTCACCCTTCTTAACCTGTGCACCTTCCTGTGCAACATAACGAAGAACGGTCCCTGCAACTGGAGACTTAATATCTTCTCCTCCAGTAACTACTGTTGCAGCAGGTGCGGCAGCTGGAGCGGCACCTGCAGCCCCGAATGATACGTTGTAAGCTTTTCCGTTTACGTTAACGCTCATTGTGTCACCAGAACCAGAAGCTGTTACATTGTAAGCTGTTCCATTTACGTTTACTGTGTAGTTTCCGTTTGAAGAAGATTTTACTTCTGCAGGAGCTTCTTTCTTAGCAAAAGTAGAAGCAGCATCAACAGGACCGTTTGCACGAGTCTTGAAGAATTTTTCTGCAACCTGTGGGAACATTGCGTATGTAAGAACATCTTCGTCTGTTCCGTTTCCACCTGCAGCTTTTGCAGCTTCAACCATTTTGTCCCATTCAGGTTCAATTTTGTCAGCTGGACGACATGTCATAACTTCTGTCATTTTGTTCTGTGCGAGAGCCTGTGCAACAACTTCTGGATTAGCAGCAGTTGGGAGAGCCCCGAATTTACCTGTTACAAGATTTGCAAAGTCAGCAGTCATCATCTTGTAGCGGCCCTGGATTACGTTGAATACAGCCTGTGTACCAACAATCTGTGAAGTTGGAGTTACAAGTGGAACGTAACCTGCATCTTTGTGTACGCGTGGAAGTTCTTCAAGAACGGCATCCATTTTGTCACCGGCTCCCATCTGTTTCAGCTGTGACTCAAGGTTAGAAAGCATTCCTCCTGGAACCTGTGAAAGAAGGATACGAGTATCAGCTCCAAGGAATGCTGATTCAAGTGAAGAATAGTGTTTACGAACTTCACGGAAGTAAGCAGCAATTTCAAGAAGAAGCTTTGTATCAAGGCCAGTTTCGTATTCTGTACCTTTGAGCATTTCTACAACTGTTTCTGTTGGTGAGTGTGAAGTACCCATAGACATAGAAGAAATTGCTGTGTCTACGATATCTGCCCCTGCTTCGATACCCTTGAGGAGTGAAGCAACAGAAAGACCTGTTGTAGCGTGTGAGTGGATTTCTACTGGAAGATCTACTTTTGATTTGATTGCTTTTACAAGGTCATAAGCTTCGTATGGTTTTAAAAGGCCTGACATATCTTTGATACAGATTGAATCTGCACCGAAGTCAGCATAAGTTTTTGCAAGTTCTGCATATTTTTCATTTGTGTGGAATGGTGTTACGGCATAAGAAATAGCCATCTGAACATCTGCACCAGATTTCTTTGCAGCTTTTGTAGCACGTTCCATGTTGCGCGGGTCGTTACAAGCATCGAAAATACGGAAACACCCGATACCGTTCTTTGCAGCTGTTTCAACGAATTTATCAACTACATCGTCAGCGTAATGTTTGTAACCAAGAAGGTTCTGTGCACGAAGCAGCATCATGATTTTTGTATCAGGCATTGCTGCATGAAGCTTGCGGAGACGATCCCATGGATCTTCGTTCAGGAAGCGGATACAAGAGTCATATGTTGCTCCACCCCATCCTTCTACATATTTATATCCAACTTTATTAAGTTTGTCACAGATAGGAAGCATATCTGCTGTAGTCATACGTGTTGCGTGAAGCGACTGATGAGCATCACGGATTGCAAGTTCTGAAATTCCAACTTTTGCCATTTTATTTCCCCTTTTTATGAATTTTTAGCTTTAATTGCAGCGGCGATTGCGGCTACTACTTCTGTTTCATCTGCGGCAGCTGGTGCGGCGGCAGAAACCGGTGCTTCAACAGGCTTATCCTTATCTTTTCCGAAAAGGTGCAGAACGCCATGAAGAGCATACATACAGATAATCAGAATGATAAGGAAGCTGAATACAACACCCATTCCAAGCAAAGTCAAAAGTCCGGCTTGACCAAGCATTTCTGTGATTGTCATATATCCTCCATACGAATGGAAAAAATCGAATTTTACTCCGATTTTAACATTTTTAGAATTTGGGTGACAGTATAAAGGAAAATGTCATTATTTTCAATGTAAATATGATAAGAGAAAATCCCCACTTATATTTGTAATACAAGGAAATATGTGACGGAATGTTTCTATAAATCAGAACTTTATCAAAATTTCATCTAAACTGTCAAAAAGCAAGTCCATATCAAAAACAAAAGCCTTTATCATCCTACGATAATTCCGAAAACAGCTCCCATAATTACAACCCAGATAGGATGCAGTTTGAACTTAAAAAGAAGAAAAGTAAAAACAGCATAGCCGCAAAGGTAAATCCAGTTGAAAAGTGTACGGATATCAAAGTCTGCCCAGGAAGATGGCAAATTCAAAAGAGCAACAAGAAATACATTTACGGCTGCTACAAAAACAATTCCTGTTGAAGCTGGTCTCAGGACTTTCATTACATTTTTTACCCCAAGGCTGTTTTTAAATGCTTTATAAAAATGCGCAATAACAAGGATACAGATAATTGAAGGAAGGACTTCCCCGAAAGTTGTAATCAAAGCTCCGGGAATGCCATACATATTGTAGCCGATGAAGGTTGCCATATTGATGCCGAGAGGACCCGGAGTAGATTCCGATATGGCAACCATATTGTAGAAAACTTCAGAAGTAATGATTCCTGTATCTACAAGAGTCTGCTGCATGAGAGTTAAGGCAACAAGACCTCCGCCAATTGTAAAAAGACCTATGTAAAAGAAAGTACAGAACAAACCGAAAAGAGTCATTATTTTACCTCCTTTTCAGAAACTTTCCTGGATTTTGCAGTCTGTATTACAGTAACAATAATACCAATAAGAATTGCAGTTAAAATTACCCAGTAAGAAGGCAGTTTGAAAATAAAAAGTGCACAGAAAGAACATACTAAAATTACTGCTGACCACCAGTTTTTTACGGTCTTCTTTGCAAAATTATAGGTAACATTTGTAAGGAGAGCTGCAACAACAACGTTAACGCCTTTCAAAGCTCTCTGAACAACAGGATAATCTTCTATTGAGTTAATAAGAGTTGCAAGAATAGTGATGATTATAAGAGACGGAGTAACCATTCCAAGTGTTCCGAAGAAACCACCTGTCACACCGCAGCGCTTGTAACCTACAAAAGTTGAAACGTTTATAGCAATAATGCCGGGGGTACTCTGTCCTATGGCGAAAAAGTCTATAAGCTCTTCTTCGGTCATCCATTTTTTATCTTCAACAAATTCCCGCTGCATCATTGGAAGCATGGCCATGCCTCCGCCTATTGTAAAAAGACCAACTTTGGCACAGTTCAGGTAGATAGTAAAAAGCTCTTTCAAAAACTGAAGGCCGCTTCTTTTCTCCTGGTTTTCATCATTTTTCTTCATTTATATAACCTCAATTTATGGTAAATATGTGGGATCAATATTCTTAAGGGAATCCATCATGTGGCGTTTACGGTTTTCATCCCCTTCTGTAAGGGCTTCCAGTAAACGGCGGGCATGTTTTCGTTCTGAATTATCCTGATAATCACAGGTACAGGTCCAGCCGAAATAGCCGTCTTCCTTAGCTTTTTCAACAATATCTTTTTCAGCAACATAACAGAGGGGTCTGATTACTTCAATAGGATATTTCTCATATTTTAAACGCGGCGGCATTGTAGTAAGCTTTGCAGAGCCCAGCATATTCATAAGGAGTGTTTCAAGAAGATCATCCCGGTGATGGCCTAGAGCAATTTTGTTGTACCCCTGTTCCATAGCATAATTATTCAGTTCTGTACGGCGCTGTGTCGAACACCAGTAGCAGTTCATTTTTCGCCCGGGTTTAAGCCGTTCAATAACATCAATTTTTATGGACTCGTAAGGAGCGCCCCATTTTTCGTAAAGACCACGGATTTCCGGAGCAAGGACACCGCCGATTCCGCTTTCAATATTCAGGGCAAGAAAATCAAAGTCTGCGTCGCGGCGCTTTTTTCTGTCGGCAAAATAATTGATAAGCAGAGTTGAATCTTTTCCTCCGGATGCCCCTATTAATATACGGTCACCCGGTTCTATAAGTTTATAATCAAATACGGCCTTATCGATGGCGGCATAAACAGGATTTTTCCCACTCATTACCATTCAACTCCTTCAGTTTCAATAAGCTTTATTGCTTCATCAATACGTTTTTTCTTATCAGGAGTTTCAGTAAGCCAGTTGATTTTCACACCTTTTTTTTCCATTCCGCGGTACCAGGTCATCTGGCGCTTCGAAAACTGCCGGATCTGGATAAAAAGCTTTTCAAAAAGTTCTTCCTTTGTGGCGATTTTTCCTTCCAGAAAAAGTGAACAGTAACGGTATTCAAGACCTAGTTTTTCAAGCCGTTCCCAGGAAGCTCCTGCGTTATGAAGTCCTTGGACTTCTTCAATCATACCTTCATTAAGACGTTCTTTTAGGCGGCGTTCAATATTTGCCACAACCTGACTACGCTCAAGAGTTGTTCCAATAACCAGAGGTCTGATGTCAGGCCTTTTCAGGCTTTCGCGTGCTGCCTTTCCTTCTTCGCTCTTTTCATAAAGTGCAATTTCCAGAGATTTTATGACGCGGTCCTTTTCAAGAAGGTCACTTTTGTTGTGTAGATCGGGTTTTAACGAAAGAAGTTCCTTTGCAAGGTCTGAAAGTTCCCGTTTTTCAAGACTTTCGTGAAGTTCCACGTTTTCCGGCACTGTAATAAGGTCATAACCTCGGATTACGGAATCAAGATACATTCCCGTTCCGCCTACAACAACAGGAAGCTTTCCCCGCCCCCGGATTTCTTCAAAAACATGATAAAAATCAGTCTGATAATTGAAA
Source organism: Treponema sp. (assembly GCA_018385395.1). GTDB lineage: Bacteria > Spirochaetota > Spirochaetia > Treponematales > Treponemataceae > Treponema_D. The sequence goes on along the minus strand of JAHBAD010000058.1, from coordinate 16,681 downwards.
ACGTTGTATTCTGTTTCAAGGGTTGCTATATCGATTAAGTGATAAGGAACCGGAATTCCATCCACCTCATATTCGCAGAGGTCTTTTCCAGACCCTATATCAAGGCCTTTGTAAGTCTGACGGGAATCGGCTGAAATCACTTCCCCGCCGAAATGATGGGCAACTGAAACACCAACAGCGGTTTTTCCAACGGCGGTTGGTCCAAGAATTACAACACAGTTATAAGACATAAGTTCAATATATCACATTTAAAATAAAAAATCCCAAGGCACTTGGGATACCTTGGGATTAAAACTTATTTCTTAAAGCGCGGGGTGGCGCCTTATAAATCCTATTTTATCTTTCTTAAGAAAGCATCTTTGAAGCCGTTTGCCTTGAAGCGGGCAAGAACAGTTCCATATTCATCAACAGAAAGTGGTCCAACCATAACCTGCTTTGCAGATCCGCTTGCAGTTGGTACAAGCACGATAGGATAATGCTTTCCGTATTTATTGATGATATCTTCAATATTTGCCTTATCACGAAGAACAGCAATCTGAATGTAATATTTTCCGGAAACAAGGTCAGAAAGGCTGTTTAATGTATATTTTTCGAAATCATCCTGAGTTTTTGGAGATGGTGTTACAACTACAGGTTCAACTACAGAAGGCTGGATTTCAACAACCGGTTCTTCCGAAACTTCTTCAACTGCAGGTATTTCATCAACAACTTCAACTTCAACTTCATCTTCTTCAGAAACTGAAACTTCTTCATTTACAGGAGGGAAATCGTCAACTGGAACAAGGACAATAGCATCATATTCTTCTGTTTCTTCAATAATTTCTTCATCTGTTGCCGGTTCTTCTTCAACTTCGCTTTCGATTTCAGTTTCTTCTTCTGTTTCAGCTACAGGTTCTTCTTCTGATTCAGATTCAAGGCTTTCAAGAGCTTCAGCTTCAATCATTTCGCTTTCAGGAGCCAGAGCTTCTTCAGTTTCTTCTGATGGAAGTTCTTCATCTTCAGAAAGTTCTTCATCTTCAGAAAGTTCTTCATCTTCAGGAAGTTCTTCGTCTTCAGGAAGTTCTTCGTCTTCAGAAAGTTCTTCGTCTTCAGATGGTGGAAGTTCTTCATCTTCAGGAAGTTCTTCGTCATCGTAAAATTCTTCTGCTTCAAGTTCTTCAGATTCTTCATCTGCTGCAGGTTCTTCTTCGGTAAAGTCATCTGTTTCTTCTTCGAAATCGGCAGGTGCTTCTTCCGAATATTCTTCACCTTCAAGTTCTTCTTCAGATTCAGTAAATTCTTCTTCCTCCTCTTCAAGGAAAGAATCATCTTCTGTTTCTTCATCTGTTTCTTCTTCGAAATCAGCTGGAGCTTCTTCAGAATATGCCTCGCTTTCAGGTTCTTCTTCAAAATCTTCTTCTATATATTCTTCAGTATCGTCATCGGAATATGCCTCTTCTTCGGCTTCTTCTTCAAAGTCTTCAGGAGCTTCATCTGTAAAAGCTTCGGCTTCTGGAGCCTCTTCTTCTGCAAGTTCTTCTTCTGCTGGTACAAGTTCTTCTTCTGCTGGTACAAGTTCTTCTTCTGAAAATTCTTCTTCTGCAGTTTCATCAAAGCTTTCTTCTAAAGATTCTTCCGCTTCAGCATCTGCAGAGTCTTCCAAAGATTCTTCAGCCGCTTCAGATTCTTCGAAAACAGGGGCTGTTTCTTCAGTTACAGTTTCTTCTGCTTTTGAAGCGGGCTTTTCTTCTTCAATTACAGGATTATCAGATGATTTTGCAATAACTGCTGTTCCAAAAACTCTTTCATCCTGACCGGTTCTTTTAGTGATTTTTACAATATTATTTGAGTTTTTTTCAATTCCAACAGCTTTAGCAGCTTCCGGTGAAAGCATGATTGCAACACCTTCAGATGGATCCAGGGCGCCAATAACAAGAATATCAACTGTTGCATTTCCTGAAATATTTGTAACACTAAGTACATCTCCCGGAAGATATCCTACAGTCTTTGCAAAAAGCCCTTCTGGAAACTGTCCTTCATCTGCAACAACAGCACGACCATCAAGAGACGGACTGAAAGATGCAAAAAGAGTACAAACTGCAAGAACAACTGCAAATTTTACCATTAATTTTGAAATTTTAGTCTTCATATCCCACCACCTTATAAAGCTTTCTGAATATCTTTAATCAATGAAGCTGCTGAAAGCCTGATATTTTCATCACTTCCAGGACTTTTCTCGCTTCCTTTGATAGAACTTGTTTTTAATGTTTCTCCAGATGATACATTAAGCATCACCCAGTCTATATGGTCCAGTCGGCATTGAGTTGCATCCTGAACTCCTTTATTTGTTGATGAATCATAAAAAAGCTTTACCTGAACAAAATAATCCGAAGATCCGTCAAAAGCTTCTCCAAAACCTGTATGAAACAAATCTGCATCAGTTTCATCTGAATCTGAAACCTGAGCCAAAGAGTTTGTAACAATAAAACCTTTGGCAAAGAATCCGTTCATCAGCTCATCTTCAACAAGCAGTGACTGTTCGCTTACATAATCCAGAGCACCGTTATGCTGGACAATCTGAATCGAAATCTGACCTGCAAAGCAAAAACCTGCCAAAAGGAATGTTGCAATGCACGAAACAATCTTTTTCCCCATAAAAATACCCCAATATTTTTTTCTTGGTCGTCATTTTATCTTCGGTTTTTTATTATTTTTGTTTAGAGAATTTTGAAGGTTTTCAGAATATTCATAGTTGTGATATACTTTTATTCGGGTGATTTAAAATGGGTGAGAAAAAGAATGTTTACATTATCGGAGCAGGCTTTGCAGGCCAGACAATTGCCGATGATATTAAACGAAAAAAAGTTTTCGGCAATGTTGCCGCTTTTCTTGATGACGACGAAAATCTTATAGGTAAAACAATTGAAGGAGTTCCTGTTTTCGGACCAATTTCCCAGGCGGCTCCCCTCCTTAGAAACAGGCTGAACGATGAAGCCATCATAGCAATTCCTTCAGCTCCTGTAGAACGAATCCGCGAGATTTACGAAACTTTAAGCAAATCAGGTTTCTTCCATATACGTATTCTTCCAAGTGTAAGCCAGATTGTAAACGGAACCGCTCACCTTGTTCAGACCCGCGAAATTAATCCTCTTGATATTCTTGGACGAACACCTATTACCATCCAGCTCCGCGAAAGCCTGAATTACCTTCGGGGAAAACGTGTCCTCATTACAGGTGCCGGCGGTTCCATAGGTTCCGAAATTTCACGCCAGCTTTTAAGCGGTGGTGCCGAACGTATCTATCTTTTCGGACACGGCGAGAATTCAATTGTCGCAATTTACCGCGAACTTATGGTTTTACAGAAGGAAGGCGTCGGAGAAAAAGCCACTGTTGTCCCAATCATCGGAGACATGAAAGACAGAGCCTATGTAGACTACATTATTAAACAGACAAAGTGTGATGTAATTTTCCACTGTGCCGCTTACAAGCACGTTGATATGATGGAAGCAAATCCTGTAGCCGTTATGGAAAACAACGTTCTTGGCACAAAAAACCTTCTGGACGCCGCATTAAATCATAATGTTTCCCGCTTTGTTCTTATTTCAACTGATAAAGCAGTAAGCCCTGTCTGTACCTACGGTTTTTCAAAAATGCTCTGCGAAAAACTGGTTCTGGACGCAAGCCGCAAAACAAAGGGTAGCCAGGCATTCATGTTTGTAAGATTCGGAAACGTTCTTGGAAGCCGCGGCTCAATTCTGCCTCTCTTCCAGAACCAGATAAAAAACGGCGGCCCTGTAACTGTAACTGATCCGAATATGGTCCGCTACTTTATGACAATTCCAGAAGCATGTTCCCTGGTTCTGGAAGCAGGCGGTCATGGAGAAAACGGCAGAAGCTATCTTCTTGATATGGGAGAACCAATCAAGATTCTGGAACTTGCAGAACAGATTATCCGTTTTTCGGGGCTTGAACCATACAAGGATATTGACATAAAGATTACGGGAATAAGACCGGGCGAAAGACTGGACGAACCGCTCTGGCTTAAAGAAGAAAACCCGGAACAAACAGAATTCCCGAAAATCCTGAAGCTTGTAAACCTGAGCTGGGACAGTAAAAGACTTTCAAACCTTATAGAAAAGCTTGAACCAATCTGTCACTTCACAAAAGGAAAAGAAGACCTTTACCGAAATAAAGATGAGCTTCAGAAACTGATAAAAGGAGAATCAATTTAAATATGTCAGACATAAAAGTTCCTTTTCACAAAGCCGCAATCACCAAAGACGAAGAAGAAGCCGTTCTTGAAGTTCTCCGCTCAGGCTGGCTCACAACAGGAAAATGGACTCTGGAGTTTGAAAAAAAGTTTTCAGAGTTCATGAACCGCGGTAACAAAGGGGGAGACAAAGAAATAATTTCTCTTGCCGTAAACTCAAATACCAGCGGCATGATTCTTGCAATGGAAGCCTGCGGAGTAAAACAGGGAAAAGCTGTAATCACTACCCCATACACTTTCGTTTCAACAGCAACCTGTGCACGCCACCTGAATGCAGACGTATACTTTGCCGATGTTGAAGAAAAAAGTTATTCAATCGACCCGATAAAAATAGAAGAAATCCTTAAAAAAGACTGCGAAAGCGGCGAACATAAAGTTTGTGCCATCGTTCCAGTTCACTTTGCAGGAAACCTCTGCAACATGAAAGCAATTAACACACTGGCAGAAAAATATTCAACTCCTAAGAATCACATTTATGTAATCGAAGACGCAGCTCACTCCTTCCCTTCAAAAACTTCTGAAGGATATGGCGGCTGCCTTGGCGATATAGGAGTTTTCAGTTTTTACGTAACAAAAACAATTACAACTGCCGAAGGCGGAATGATTACAACAAGAGACGAAAAACTTGCTCGCCGCATGACAATCATGCGCATGCACGGAATGGACCGCACAACATGGGACCGTTACACAAGTCCCCGCGCTTCATGGGAATATGACATTATTGCTCCAGGCTACAAGTTCAATCTGCCGGATGTTCTTTCGGCAATTGGCGTAAAGCAGCTGGAGCGTGCGGAACTTTTTTATGACCAGCGCCGCCGTATTTTTGAACGCTACAACGAAGCTTTCAAAAATCTGCCATACATTACCCTCCCGCCTGATGACGAAGGAAACTCCGCACACCTTTACCCGCTCCGTATAAACGAAAACTGCAAATATTCAAGACTGGAAGCTGCAAAAAAATTCCAGGCAGCGGGAATGGGAATCAGCGTGCACTTCATTCCGCTATTCCACTTCACTTACTGGCAGGAACTATACTCTGATTTCCGCTCTGAAAATTTTCCAAATGCTGAAAAACAGTATTCACAGACTATTTCTCTTCCAATCTGGCCTGACATGTCAGATGAAGATATTGATTTCGTAATCGACCAGGTAAAATCACTTTCCGAATAAACCGAAAAAGAGACAAACATGGCAAAGAAAAAAGCAGAACCTGAAATAAAAACATATTCTCTGGAAGCAAAAGATTTTTATTCTGATTATTCATCACCAAACATGTTATACGGATGTCTCATCCGTAGTCCCGCAAGTACTGGTAAGGTAGAAAGAATTAAGATTCCAGATCTTCCTGAAAATTATTTTCTCTTTACTGCAAAAGATATTCCCGGTTCAAACAAAGTAACAATAAATGAAGAAACCTTCGAGATTTTTGCACAGGGAAATGTTTCTTACAAAGGTGAAGTTCTTGGCATTATTGTTGGAGATAACCTTGAAAAAGTCGAAGAGCTTGCAGAATCTGCAGAAATCTCTTTTGACATTGACTCTCTTGAAAGTGCTTTCCTATCTGTTGAAAAAAAATACAAACATCCTGCAATCAACATTTCAGGAAAGCGGCGTCCTTCTGTTGCCGACATTAAAAGTCTTGTTGAAGAATTCAATGATCTTCCATCTCTAGATACAGTTCAGACTTCCCGAGGCCGGGTAAAAACTGATGAAGGCAAAATAATTGCAGACAGAACCATCCGAACAGGCCTTTATAAAACAACTTCTATAGAAAAAGCAGAACTGGAACTTTTTTCAGAAGGAATCAGAGAATTTTCAGGAACCCGGGAACTTTCACAGGTAGACTCACTCTGGCAGGAAACAAGCGGTTCCTTTTGTTCATGGACCAAAAACGAACTTCATGTTTATACAGCAACCAAATGGGCTTATCTTCTTCAGAATGTTTTAAGTCAGGCTCTGAATTTACCTGAAGAAAAAATTATCATTCATCCAACAAAAACTTCGGGTATGTATTCAAATGGAATCTGGAAAAATGCAGTTCTTGCAACACAAATTGCATCAGCTTCCTTCCTGACAGGAAAGCCGGTTAAACTTGTATTCTCTCAGAGCGAAGAAAATGACTTTATGAAACCTGGAGTCATCTCAACTTATTCTTTCAGAACCGGTGTTACAGAAGACGGTACAATCAATTCAATGAAAATTGAAGTTGAAGTTGATGCGGGTATCGCAAATCCTTATGCGCAGGAGATTATCGACCGAATAGTTATTGCAAGTATCGGCCTTTATAAACCTGAAAACCTGTATATTTATGCAAAGGCAGTTACATCAAGTGAACCTCCCACTTCCATTTATCCCCGCATTATTGATGCCCAGAGTTTTTTTGCACTTGAAAGTCATATTCAGGAAATTGCAGAAAAATTAAGAATTCATCCGAATGAATTCCGTCTTAAAAACATGGAACCCCGAAAAAAGACATTCCCTGTTTCAATTCCTGTAAACTCTGTAAATGAAGTTCTTGAACAGTCTATAAAAGAAAGCGACTTCAACCGAAAATTTTTCAGCTTTAAGATTAATGCCGAAAAAAGAGCAAGAAGCAACTCCAACACCTTCTTTGCACTTCCTCTTCGCGGAATAGGTTTTTCATGTGCCTACGACGGTTCAGGTTATTTCGGACAGACAATTTATTCCTGTGACCAGAAAATAGAAGTAACTTTCAATTCACCTGAAGACATTGTCATTCATTCAATGAAACCTTCAATAGTTGTTGAGAACATCTGGAAAAAAGTTGCCTCCGAAATTCTTCAAGTTGAACCTTCAGCCATACAAATTAACTCAGAATTTCCTGCAAAAGAAATTCCTAATATGCCGGAAGAAACAAGTTCCAGCATTTCTGTTATGACTTATCTTCTTTCAAAATGCTGTCATGAAATCCAGAAGAAACGATTCCATTCTCCACTTCCATTAACAGCGAAAAAAGCACTTCCACCGTCTATCAAAAATAAATGGAACAATGAAAATTTCTCTGGTATTCCTTTCCATGCGGCAAGTTTTGGATCTGTAGTAATCGAAGTAGAACTTGACCCATACACCTATATGGAAAAAATTAAAGGTCTTTGGATGACTGTAAGCTGCGGTCAGCTCTTTGACAAAAAAGCTGCAGAACGCACGTTAAAACTTGCAATCCAGCAGGAACTTCTGACTCTTGTTGAAAATTCAAAAGTTAAATGCGAAAGTATAAATCTCTTCTTTATCAATTCTGAGGAGACTCCGGGACAGATTGGCGAACTGGTTCATAATACAGTACCTGCAGCATTTGCTTCTGCCCTTTCACTTGCTCTCTCAACACAGATTACAACATTGCCTGTAAGCCAGAGTCTCATTTACGAAGAAATAAAGCAGCGCGAAATTGAAGTAAAGGCCGAAATAAACCAGGAACAGGAGGCTTTATCAAATGAAAATACCAATGAAAATTAACGGAGAAGAAATAACATTAGAATGTAATCCAGACAAAAACATGTTAAGTATTCTTCGCGAACAGGGATGCCTTTCTGTAAAAGCAGGCTGTGAAGAAGGAATTTGCGGTTCATGTACAGTCTTGCTTGATAACGTACCAGTTCCTTCATGCTGTCTTCCCGCTTCCCTTGCCCGTAACAGCGAAATTGTAACGCTGGAACATTTCAGAAAAAGCGCAGAATACAAAATAATTACAAATGGATTCAAAAAAGCCGGAATCACACTTTGCGGATACTGTAATGCCGCAAAAATTTTTGCAGCTTATCAGATTATTTCTATTAATAAAAGTCTTACCCGTGAAGATATTGCACTCCAGCTCCAGGGAATAGCTCCATGCTGCACAGACAAAGACACACTCATAAACGGAATCATTTATGCAATCCGAGACAACACTGTAAAAGGAGCTGACTGATCAATCTATGGCTAAAACAGTTTTCTTTGCAAAAAATATAAGTGATCTTTTATATCAGATTAAGACAACAAAAGATCTTGAAATTGTGGGCGGCTGCACTCGTGTCGAAGAAATTCCTGACAAATATCTTTCAGTACGAAAAGTTGAAGAGCTCAGTAAAATTGAACGGCATGAGCGGTATATTGATGTAGGTCCCGGAGTAACACTTTCACAGCTTCTGGCCTTGGGAGAAAACCATCTTCCCAAAGTACTGTATGATGCAATTCTTTCTGTTGCCAATCCAAACGTAAGAAACCTTGCCACAATAGGCGGAAACATTCTGGAGACAAACCAGAAGCTTACGCTGTTTGCTCCTCTTCTCGCATTAGACACGAGACTTGATTTCGAAAGTTCAAATGATAAAACATGCATAATGCTCCAGAACTTCAAATCAATTCCAGAAGGTTTCATTCTGAAAAATATTCATATTCCATTAATTGACGGAGACATTTCTATTTTCCGCCGTACAGGACCTGAACATTCAATTGATGAAACCTCGGCTTCTTTTGCATTCATTGCCGAAACTGAAAAAAATACAATTGCAAAAATATCTCTTGCCTTTGCAGGTCCTTTCGCTTTCAGAAGCAAGGACTTCGAAAACCCTCTTTTGGGTTTAAGACTTCCTCTTTCAAAATCAACTGTAAAAGAAATTCAGGAAAGTGCACGCAAAAAATTTAATGAAAGTTCCCGGGACATTATGATGGATGATGTAATGAGACAGCAGTTTTTTAATCTTGTCCGCTACGCATTTGAGCAGCTGATGTAATCAAAAGTTACGCCTTCCCCGTCTTCTGCGTCAGTAACCATTGTGGCACCAATCACTTTTTCAAGATACTCAGGACCGATTCCAGGTGTCAAAATTTTTTCTGTACGTAACACCGCAACATCTTTTTCTGAAATCACTTCACCTTTTTTCATATCGCGCATAAAGTGAAGGGAACGGTTTGTTCGCCCATAATTTGCTTCCTCAGAAGAAGCAAGACGTTTTATACCGTCACCAAGAATAGCTTCAATTTTTTCTTTTCCCCCATCCCCGGCATTTTCAGAAAGCTGATTTGTCACATACTCAAAACCTTTTTCACCGTAACGTTTAAGGGCCGCTTCTGCCTGGTGAACACAATGAACCATAAGGGCGAACTGTTCCCCTTCAAGGGCAACCGGGTCATCAAGTCCCTTAGTCTTTTTTGAAAGAGTAATATGTTTTTCGATTATTGTGCCGCCGCAAGCAACAGAAAGAACAGGAACAAGAACAGGATCCAGAGAATGATCACTTACTCCCATTTCTATTCCAAGTTCATTTTTCAGAGTCGAAATTATGCGGAGATTGTATTCTGTTTCAGGAGCGGGATAACTTGTAATGCAGTGTAAAAGTGAGACATTTTCTTTTCCAAGAATTTCAACTGCTTTCAAAATGTCTTCCATTTTTGAAACGCCGCTTGAAAGAATTACAGGAACAGGTTTTTCACCGCGGCTTTTCTGTTCAAGGCGATAAGATGCCAGACCTTTCAGCATAGGATAATGGTTCAATTCCGGAGAAGCGATTTTTACATAATCAGGATTCAAAGAAAGAAGCTCTTCAAGGGAGCGAAGTCCGAATGGAGAACAGCAGAACTTCATTCCTTTTGAATGAGTGTAATCAAGCATTTCTTTATAAAAAGAAACAGGACATTCAAGCTGACGGAATCTTTCGTAAAGAGGAATCTTTCCTGTTGGAAGATTTACAAACCCTGTTTTCGGGTGAAGGATTTCATCAGCATAAACCCACTGGAATTTCGCACAGTCAGCACCGCTTTCTGCACATTCATCAATCATGCGTTTAGCCTTCTCTGCATCGCCTTCGTGACTTGTCCCGATTTCTGCAATAATCAAACTCATTTTTCTGAATATCCTTTTCCAACTTTATCTGCCTGATATTTATTTGTAAAAATCTGAACACTTTTTAATGGAAGGTAACCTTTTTCAAACTTAACCCATTTTTCATTTGCCGAAGAATAAGAATAACCTTTTACCTGAAGCACATCCCCCTTTTTACCATGACCAGATTCTTTACCATCCCATTCCTGAACATGGCGAAAGGTTACATAAGGTTCCGAAATAACAGCCCATTCAATATCGACGGCAAGCGCCAGTGGTTCGCTGTTATCAAGTTCAATAATAAGAGATTTATCCTTTTTACATCCGAAAAGAAAAACTGTAAGTATCAAAAGAAGTGCAGTACAAAAAAGATTTTTTCTCATATATTTATTATAACCTATAACTATCACACAGTCACCAGCCGCATTATTAAAGGCAAGCCGCATTATTAAGGCTGCCGCAAGGACTTCGATTACTTCCTAAATCTGCTAAAAAACGGTAAACTTTTCAACATGGCAGACGTAAAATCAACTCTTAAAGAAATCGTTGCAAATGCAGTAAACGAAGTTATCAAAGAAATCAATCCTGAAGCAGAACTTACATCCGCAGACAAACTGCAGGTTGTAACTCCTCCTAATCCTGAAATGGGTGACCTTGGTGTTCCTCTTTTTGTTTTTGCAAAGGCACTCCGCATGGCTCCTCCTCAGATTGCAGCAAAGGTTGCAGAAAAAATCACTGACACAGCAATCGGTCAGTTTGTTGCCGTAGGACCATACATCAACCTGAAACTTGAAAAATCAGGGGCCGCAAAAGACATTCTTTTTAAAGTAGAAAAAGAAGGTGAAAACTACGGTACTTTTGATGCAAACGGCAAAGCCCCTCTTGAAGGCCGCCGCGTAATGGTAGAATTTTCTTCACCGAACACAAATAAACCTCTTCACCTGGGACACCTGCGTAACGACGCCCTTGGAGAATCTGTAAGCCGTATCCTTAAAAAGGCCGGTGCTGAAGTTTTCAAAGTTGACCTTATCAATAACCGCGGTGTTCATATCTGTAAATCAATGCTGGCATACAAGCTTTTCCACGAAGCAAAAGGCGAAACTCCTGAAAGCCTTGGAATTAAAGGTGACCACTTTGTAGGTCAGTGCTACGTTGAATTCGAACAGTACTACAAAGGTTCAAAAGACGGCACAATAGAACCTCATCCGGAAGCTCTTCAGGAAGCTGAAGACATGCTCATTAAATGGGAAGCAGGGGATCCTGAAGTTCGTGCCCTGTGGCAGAAAATGAACGACTGGACACTGAACGGAGTAAAAGAAACTTACGCACGTACAGACATCACTTTTGACAAATTCTACCTTGAAAGTGAAACTTACCTTAAAGGAAAGGATGAAATCCTTAAAGGTCTTGAAAAAGGCGTATTCTTCAAAGCCGAAGACGGTTCTGTCCGCATTGACGTTACAGACGTTGTAGGAAAAGGAAAAGACGAAGACAATCACGAAAAAGTTCTCCTCAGAAAAGACGGAACTTCAGTTTATATCACTCAGGATATCGGTACTGCCATCAGCCGCCACGATGACTGGGCTTTCAACCAGATGGTTTACGTTGTTGCCTCAGAACAGAACTATCACTTCAAGATTCTGTTCCACATCCTGAAAAAACTGGGATTCGACTGGACAGACCGCCTTTATCACTTAAGTTATGGTCTTGTAAACCTGCCTTCTGGCCGCATGAAGAGCCGCGAAGGAACAGTTGTTGATGCCGACGACCTGGTAGACAGCCTGCACGCTGCAGCCCTTGAAGAAATCAAGGCAAAAGGACGGGACGCAGAACTTGACGATGCAGATGATGTTGCAGAAAAAGTTGCCCTTGCAGCACTTAACTACTATCTTCTGAACGTAACTCCTATCAAAGACATGCTCTTTAATCCTGAAGAATCACTTTCTTTCAACGGAAACACAGGTCCATACCTGCAGTACATGGGAGCCCGTATTTCTTCTATTCTTAGAAAAGCTGAAGAAAGCGGCGTAAAACCTTGTAGCAGCAATGTAGACCTTCTTAAAGCCGGCGAAGAATGGGAACTGGTAAAATCACTTGGAGACTTCCCTTCTGTGGTACAGCGTGCTGCCGAAAACCTGGACGCATCTGTTGTTGCAGCCTACCTTTACGATTTAAGTAAGCTCTTCAGTAAGTTCTACCAGCAGTGTCCTATTATGAACTGCGAAGACGAAAAGCTTAAAGCCGCACGCCTTTACCTTGCAGAATGTACACTTACAGTAATGAAGAACGCCATGAACCTGGTTCTGGTTCCCTTCCTTGAAAAAATGTAAGGATTTCTGAAACAGAGTCTAAGTTCTTTTTACTTTTATAGAAAGGACCCCCTTGCGGTAGCGAAACGGTGCAGAAGGTACACCAGCGGAAGCTCGCAGGAGGGCCTTTTTTTTACATTTCTCTTCCATATAGTAAAGAAAATCAATATAATTTAAGAACTTAAATGTAATTAAACCTTCACATTCCGGTGAAGGAATATAAATAAACGGAGTAAATTTATGTCTACACCATTGGAAAATTACCTTGAATCTTGCGGCGGAAAACCAAACGCTGCAATGTGTGCTTACGTAGCAAACCTTCAGAAAGTAGCTGAAGTTGGTCCTGATATTGCAGCTGACGTTGTAAACGAACTTGAAAATCAGAGAAGCCACCTTAAACTGGTTGCTTCAGAAAACTACTGTTCACTTTCAGTACAGTCTGCTATGGGAAACCTTCTTACAGACAAATACGCAGAAGGATATCCTGAACACCGTTACTATGGTGGATGTGTAAACGTTGACGCTGTTGAAAACACAGCTGCACGTGAAGCAGAAAAACTTTTCGGTGCCGATTACGCTTACGTTCAGCCACACTCTGGTGCAGACACAAACCTGGTTGCTTACTGGGCAATCCTTTCTGCAAAAGTAGAAACTCCAACTCTCGAAGAACTTGGCGTAAAATCTCTGAACGATCTTACAGCAGAACAGTTCGATGACCTCCGTAAAAAGTTCGGAAACCAGCGTCTTATGGGTCTGGACTACTCTTGTGGCGGACACCTTACACACGGATATAAAATGAACGTTTCTGCACGTATGTTCGAATCACACCCATACGGAGTAAGCAAGGAAACAGGGCTTCTGGACTACGACCAGATTGAAAAACAGGCTATGGAAGTAAAACCTCTTATTCTTCTTACAGGTTATTCTGCATACCCAAGAAAAATCAACTTCCGCCGCTTCCGCGAAATTGCTGACAAATGCGGAGCAGTTCTCATGGTAGACATGGCACACTTTGCAGGTCTCGTTGCCGGAAAAGTTTTCCAGGACGATTACGATCCTGTAAAATGGGCTGATATCGTTACAACAACAACACACAAAACTCTCCGCGGTCCACGTGGTGCTATGATTCTTTGTAAAAAAGAATTTGCAGACTATGTAAACAAAGGTTGTCCAATGGTTCTTGGTGGACCTCTTCCACACGTTATGGCTGCCAAAGCTATTGCTTTCAAGGAAGCAAATACTCAAGCTTACCAGGATTATGCAAAGAACGTTGTTAAAAATGCTGCAGCCCTTGCTGAAGCCCTTAAAACAATCGGTCTCCCACTCCAGACAGGCGGAACAGACAATCACCTTATGCTGGTTGATGTTACAGGTTACGGTCTTACAGGAAAACAGGCAGAAGCAGCATTGTTCGCCTGTGGTGTTACAGCTAACGCAAACGCACTTCCTTACGACAAAAACGGTGCATGGTGGACTAGTGGTCTCCGTCTTGGAACACCTGCCCTTACAACTCTTGGCATGAATGAAGCCGACATGAAAGAAGTTGCTTCTATCATCGACTTTGTTCTTAAGAACACTAAACCTGGCCTTACAAAAGAAGGTAAACCTGCAAAAGGAAAGATCGACATTTCTGAAGATACAGTAAAAGCTGCAAAAGAAAGAGTAAATAAACTCCTTTCAGCTCATGTTCTGTACCCAGAACTGGATCTGGACTTCCTGAAAAAGGAATTCTGCTAAAAAATTGTGAAAAATCTCTAAATTTTTACACTAAACACTCTTTTTTCTTTGTGTTTAATCTAAAAACTCCATATAATGATTATTATATGGAGTTTTTTTATGAATGTTAAAAGTTTAAAATCAACAATTCTCATCACCTTTATTTCAGTTAGTTTTATTGGCAGTATTCTCTTATTTTGTGTTGCCGTAAATTATTCACGCCAGACAGTTCGCTCTATTTCTAAAGACGATCTTTTTATCATAGCAGACAGAATCGATGACACAATCAGTGAAGTAATCCAGGAAAATTCAATTATCTTGAATACACAGGAAACTTAAGAACATTAAAAGATGACAATGTTTCTTTACAGGAAAAAAACAGTTTTATAGTCCCAATGGCATCAAACAAGGAAAAAGATCTTATAAGTATCAGCTATATGGATAAAGACGGTAACGCATCTCTTGGTCCTAACAAAATTGTAAATTTCTCATCAGCCCCAATTCTTCAGATGGCACAAAAATCAAAGAAATCAGTTATATATGGTCCATCAAAAGATGCTATCACAAATAAACTCTCCATAAATATCTGTTCTCCTGTTTTTAAACAGCCAAATGATGTTACAGGCTATCTCCTTGCCCGCCTCGACTGTAAGTTTTTATGTGAAATTTCTTCCCGTATCAGAATCGGACAGACTGGTTATGCCATTGTTATAGACAGAAACACAGGTAACACAATCGGAGCACCTCAAGAAGAGGATGTTATTAACGACCAGAATCTTCTGGCCATTGCACAAAGGGAGCATTATGCTGATCTTGAAGAAAACATGAACAATCTTTTAAAAGGTGAAAAAGGCTCTGGATATTTCACAATTCAGGGAGTAGAACGTGCAATGGTTTATAAACCCATCGCAAATACAAACTGGTCTGTAGCGATTATTTCAAATGAAGAGGAATTCATAGGAAAACTTCATAGCATGGAAAAACTTCTTTTCACATTTACAATAATGCTCCTTATTGCAAGCCTTATTGCAGCTTATTTTATTACAAGAAATCTTCGTCCGCTTAAGCTTGTTGGAGACGCCATATCAGAAATTTCTACCGGTAATGCAGACCTTACACAGCGCCTTACAGTTAAACATGGCAAACAGGAAATCCTTGATATTGTTAATGGCTTCAATAACTTCGTAAACAAACTTCAGGAAATCATTACATCAATGAAAAACTCAGAAAAAAGACTTGTTCAGGCTGACGAATCCCTTCAGTACGGAACTCAGGATACTTCGTCTGCAATTACACAAATCCTTGCAAATATTCAGAGCGTAAACACTCAGATAACAAATCAGGCAGACAGCGTAGAAGAAACTGCAGGAGCCGTAAATGAAATAGCTTCAAATATCGAATCTCTTGAACATATGATTCAGAACCAGTCTGCCGGAGTAACTCAGGCATCTACCGCCGTTGAAGAAATGATTGGTAACATCAATTCTGTAAACAAATCAGTTGATATTATGTTCAATGCATTCAAGGAACTCCAGGAAAATACAAACATCGGAATCCAGACACAATCCGGTGTAAATGAAATCATCAAAGAGATTGAAGCTCAGTCAAAAATGCTTCAGGAAGCAAATACTGCAATTGCAAGCATTGCAAGTCAGACAAATCTTCTTGCCATGAATGCCGCCATTGAAGCAGCCCATGCAGGGGAAGCAGGAAAAGGATTCTCTGTTGTTGCTGATGAAATCCGTAAACTTTCTGAAACTTCTACTAATCAGTCTAAATCAATTGGTGACGAACTTAAAAAGATTCAGGATTCCATTAATTCTGTTGTACAGGCATCATCTGACGCAACGGCAGTTTTCACATCGGTTTCAAACAGTATTCAGAACACAGACGAACTGGTGCGTCATATTAAAGCCGCAATGGAAGAACAGCAGATTGGATCAAAACAGATTACTGACGCCTTATATGCAATGAATGACAGTACAGTAGAAGTAAAATCTGCTTCAGAAGAAATGTCAGAAGGAAACAAACTCATCCTGGTTCAAATAAACAAACTCCAGGAAGTTACTTCAATGATTAAAGACAGCATTTCTGAAATGTCTTACGGTGCACAGAAAATCAACGAAACTGGTGCTGCCCTATCAGGCGTTTCAAAAGAAGTTTCAGATTCGATTGAATCAATAAAAGGAGAAATTGATCTGTTCAAAGTATAAAATTGCAGATAATAAAACAATAAATAATATAGGACTTGCTTTTGCTTCATGGAAACTTTTTCCTTTCGAACATGAAATGAAGGCAGTCCGTTTTTAAAAGTTATTTCCTTCACACAAACTTAAGTTTTTTGTAACTATTCACCACAAAAAAATTACAAAAAATCGACATTACCCACTGTTTAAAAAAAATTCAAATGTGATAGAATTCTAAGCGGTGGGAAAAATGACAGATTCAGAAATAATAGAGTTGCTGCAAATGCAGTTGAAAACTCAGAAGCAGCAGAACGAATTTCTTCAAAAAACAATCGAAAGTCTGAATCAGAATATTCAGTCTCAGACAGAGACCATCGAAACACTTACAGAGAAAATTGCAGAC
>JAHBAD010000052.1 GCA_018385395.1 Treponema sp. | reverse complement strand
ATTGAAGAATATTTATTCTACTGTTGTGTAAAGGTAGCACACGAGCTTTTGGTGCTCAGAGTCTGGGTTCGATTCCTAGCAGTAGAAATTTTTATAAGTGTACGTAAAAACAATCAATCAGCTTTATGAAAAATATAAAGATGATTTTCACAAAGATCCGCTTCCTGTTATGGTAATGACAGTTGATGAAAATCTGTGTTAAAATGGAACCAGAGTATTAAAAAGTTATGCGGATTGCAATTTGTGAAGATGACCGTCCGTCCAGAGATTATGAAGCTAATCTTGTTCGCGGATGGGCGATGCGAAAAAATCTGAATATTACAGTGGATTCATTCTCCAGTTCTGAAAACTTTCTTTTTGAAAGCGAAGACCGTCTTGAATACGATCTTCTGCTTCTTGATATTCAGATGGGAAAAATGAACGGTTTTGAACTTGCCAAAACTTTGAGAAGCCGTGGTTTTTCAGGTCAGCTTGCATTTATTACAGGTATAATGGATTATGCTCTTGACGGCTATGAAGTTGGTGCTGTCCGTTACGTTCTGAAGCCTGTAAAAGAAGAAAATCTTTTTAAAATTCTGGATCTTGTTTACGAAGAATTTGAAAAGCGTGCAGACGATAATTTTATTCTTCAGATAGGAAGTGATGTTTCAAAGATACCTTTTGATGACATTATTTATGTTGAAGCATCGGGACATTATGTCCGTCTTTTGGGAAAAAATTTTGAAAAAGAATGGAAAGCTACCTTCAGCACTGTTTCTAAAAGTTTTGATGAAAAAAGATTTTTCTGTCTTCGTCGCGGTCTTCTTGTAAATCTTACTCATGTTTTAAAAATCACTAAAACTGAATGTACCCTTGATAACGGCGAAGTTCTTCCTGTTGCAAGAAATAATTATGATGATTTGAACCGGGCCTTTATAGATTTTTATATGGAAAAAAACGCATGAGTATTTTGTACTGGATTTTAATCTGTCTTTTTCTTGTTGTCTTTGCTGCAGTTCTTTCTCATTTACTTACAAAAAAACAGGATGAAAAATGGTTGTATGATTTTCAGGATTCCATTTTGAAAAAGCAGCGTGACGAAGTTGAGAACGTTTACAACACAATGCGCGGCTGGCGTCACGATTATCACAATCATATGCAGACTCTAAAGGCATATCTTTCTATGAACCAGATTGAAGAAATGGGGAAATATCTTGACCACTTGGAAGAAGATCTTGACAGCATTGATATTGCAATCAGGACAGGAAATACAAGCGTTAATGCTATTTTAAGCAGCAAGATTTCCATTGCCCAGAAGCAGATGATAAATGTGAACTGTAAGGCAACTGTTCCGCAGACCCTTAAAATAACTGACGTTCATCTTTGTGCCATAATAGGAAACCTTCTGGATAATGCTATTGAAGCTTGTGAAAAGGTTTCGGCTGAAAAGAGATTTATCCGTGTGTATATAGGTCTTTTCAAACAGCAGCTTTATATTTCTGTTACAAACGCAACGGAATCAAGCAGACGAAAAAAACTTACAGAGCTTATCACTTCCAAAAAAGGGGAACACGGTCTTGGGCTCAAACGTGTAGATAATCTTGTTTCGGAATATGAGGGATTTGTAAACCGAAAAAATGAGCCTGGTGTTTTCGCAACAGAGATTATGCTTCCATTGTAGAGCGGGGCGTTGCGGGGTGTGGAATAAGATAAAGTTAAAAAATGCAGTGCATTTTTTTTAACGCTTCTCGATAGAACACCGGTCGCCAGCGACCTTACACACCCCGCAGAGAGGGTAGCGACAGACATTGGCTGGCGCGCAGGGGGAGACTTCCCCCTTACTTATGCAATTTGTGCACGGAATCATGCATTTCGTGCACTTTTTGTTTTTGTAAATAATAATATGATTAATATATGCAGCGTGAGGTGTTTATGGAAAAAGAAGAAAAGAAAAACACAATGATTAAAAATATCGGAATCGTAATGCGGGCGTGGTTAAAAAGATATCCTTCTGCCTGGCTTCTGCTTCCAGTTTTTATTGTGCTGCGTATTGTAAGTCCATTTATGGGAACTTTGCTCAGTTCTTCTGCAGTTGGAGCTATTTCTAAAGGGGATGTAAAAAATTTTCTGTTGATGATTGGCGGAATACTGATTGTCAGTTCTGGTTTTAGTGGAGCAATCAATATTATCGGAACCTTTCTGCGGGTACATAGAGTTTATACACGGCTTAATGTTTTTGCAGGGGGACTTTTTAGAAAAGCTCTCAACACAGATTATCAGAATATTGAACTTCATAAAAATCAGACACTTATGGAAAAAGGTGCCAACGCTCTGGGGGCAAATTATGCAGGGCCTGAAGAAATTATGAATCAAACTGTGAATATCCTTGTGGTGTTATTTGGAATTGTAAGTTATGGTTCCGTTATTTTTCTGATTGACTGGAAGATTCTTGTGGTTGTTCTTTGTATGTTTGCCGGAAATCTCAGTCTTCAGAGTATGGCAATCAAATACAGCGACAAGCATCGAGGAGAAGGTGCTGAATACTGGAGAAAACAAAAATATATAAAAGATAAAAGTTTGAACATTGGAGCTGGAAAAGATATCCGAATATATCAGCTGAAAGGCTGGTTTCATGAAGTTTTGTGTGACATAAGGGAGAAACTTCGGAAATATGATTCAAAGCGTGAATGGAGATGGTATCTTCCAACAATTTCAGATGCTTCTTTTAATTTTCTTCGAGACTTTCTTGCTTATGCAATTCTGATCCGCAGAGTTTTGAACGGCGAACTTGATCTAGCAGGCTTTACTATGTACCTGGGGCTTATTGGAAGCTTTTCTTCCTGGATTTATGGTTTGTCTGGAAATTTTAACGGGCTTCGAAAAGCAAGTCATGAGTTTAATGATTATTTTGATTTTATCGGTCTGAAAGACGATTCAGGTTTTGTTGGAAAGAACGGGGAATGGAAGCTTTTTGAAGAGGATGATGAAAAAAACAAAGCTTCCACAGATTCAGCACCGGAAATAATTTTCAGAAATGTGGGGTTCACTTATGAAGGTTCTTCGAGAGTAATATTGAAAGATTTGAACTTTACAATTCATAAGGGTGAAAAAATTGCACTTGTAGGAAATAATGGTGCGGGTAAAACAACAATCGTTAAACTTCTTTCCGGTCTTTACCGCCAGACTGAAGGTGACATTCTTGTAAACGGAAAATCTATAAACGAAATTGGTTTACATAAATATCAGGACAATGTAAGCGTTTTGTTCCAGGATACAAATCCTTTGTCTTTCAGCATTGAAGAAAATGTTGCTGGTTGTGAAATAGAAAAAATTGATAACAGAAAAGTCTGGGAATGTCTGGAGAAAGCGGGACTTGGGGAAAGAATAAAATCCCTTAAAAACAAGGAGAAAACATATATCACCCAGAACCTTGATGAGGAAGGAATTCTTCTTTCGGGCGGAGAAACACAGAAACTTCTTCTTGCAAAGGCACTTTACAAAAACGGAAATCTTTTAATTCTGGATGAGCCTACCAGCGCCCTGGACCCAATTGCAGAAAGTAAAATCTATGAAGAATACAATCAGATGGCGAAGAATAAGACTGCATTATTTATTTCCCACAGACTTGCAAGTACAAAGTTCTGTGACAGAATTATGTTCCTTGATAATGGAAAAATAGTGGAGTTCGGTACTCACGAAGAACTTATGGCTAAAGGCGGTAAATACAAGGAAATGTTTGAGATTCAAAGCCAGTATTATGTGAGTAAGGGAGAGTAAGTCATGAAAAATATAGATACAATAAAGAAAGTTTTAAAACTTGTTCATAAACTTCAGAAAGGTCATATCGCTACAATTGTTTTTGCGCGCCTTATAAATGCTTCTGTTCCTTTTGTTTCGGTGATTTTTTCAAGTATTATTCTGGATCAGCTGATTGCAAAGGCTCCGTTTGAAGCGATTATGAAAAATGCTGTAATTGTTATTTCTTATGGGTTTGCAGCTTCACTTGTTTATTGGGCTCTTGTTCATGTGATTGAGATTAATTCTCATTGTTTGAACAGCAAAGTAGATCAGCTTATTTGCGAGAAATCTTTTGATATTGATTATGACATTCTTGAAAAACAGGAAACTCTGGATTTAATAAAAAAGGCTGATGAAGGGAAAAATTCATACGGTGGAATAGATGCTTTCTGTTCTAACTTTGCACAATTGATTGAAATGGTTGCACAGATTGTTTATTCAGTTGTTATTCTGATTCCACTTTTTATTCCGTCGAAGAATATTGTTCCGGGAGTCTTCGCTCATTTTGTGAATCAGTGGTACAGTGTGTTTATTCTTGTTGCGGTATTACTTTTTAAGGTGTTCGTTTCTTCTGTAATTAATAAAAAATGTCAAAAACTACAGCAGGAACTGTTTAATAAAAATATTAAAGTGAACCGTGAGTACGGTTATTATTTTGATATTATTTTTGATTATTCGCTTGGAAAATATATCCGTCTCTATAAAAGCCAGAAAATGATTGAAAACCGTATGAATAATACTCTTGAATGGATGGAAAGCTCATTTCACCAAATGATGTGCAGAATGATTGCAATTCAATGGCCTGATTTTCTAGTTCAGTTTATAGTTCAGTTTGCAAGCTATGCTTATGTGGGATTAAAAGCTATGTATGGATTCATTTCTGTTGGTAGTGCCCTAAAATATATCACTTCATACGGAACACTTGTAAACTGCATTACAGGTATTTCCTATAACATTATTGATCTTGGTATTAAATCTGAATATCTTTCGTATTTTTATGACTTTATGGAAATTCAGAATAGACGTTATGACGGAACAATTCCAACTGAAAAGCGGAATGACAATGAGTTTGAGATTGAGTTCCGTGATGTTTCATTCAAATATGCAAATACAGAAAACTATGTTCTGAAGCATATTAATCAGAAAATCAAAATCGGAACAAAAACTGCCATTGTTGGAAAGAATGGGGCAGGTAAAACCACTTTCATAAAATTGCTCTGCCGTCTTTATGAACCGACCGAAGGTCAGATTCTTCTGAACGGCATTGATATCCGTTATTACGATTATAAAGATTATGCAAAGCTTTTCAGTGTGGTGTTCCAGGATTTCAACCTTTTCAGTTTTTCTATTGCACAGAATGTTTCAGGAGACATTGAATATGACCATGACAAAGTAGTGGCTTGTCTTGAAAAATCTGGTTTTGGAGAACGGCTTTCAAAACTTGAAGATGGAATTGAAAGTAAGATTTATCAGCAGGAAGACAAAGGTATTGAGATTTCAGGCGGAGAAGCACAGAAAATAGCAATTGCACGAGCCCTTTATAAAGATGCCCCTCTTGTTATTCTTGATGAACCAACCTCTGCACTGGACCCTGTTTCTGAATATGAAATCTATAAGCGGTTTGATGAAATGGTTCAGGATAAAACTTCCATCTATATTTCACACCGTATGTCCAGCTGTCGTTTCTGCGATAAAATTCTGGTTTTTGATGATGGTCAGATTGTTGAACAGGGAAGTCATGAAAAGCTTTTGAATAATAAAGGCCTTTACAGTGAACTTTGGAATGCTCAGGCTCAGTACTATGAATAAGGTGCAGAAAGTTTTTCTTATATAGACATATTCGAGCGATTTCGATAAAATGATAACACTATACGCTATATGGAAAAAGTGTTTTTAAACACTAGGAGGATAGTTGGCATACCAGAATAACAACAATAAAGGACAGAGAATCAATGAAATGATTCGTGTTCGTGAGGTCAGACTGATCGATGACGAAGGCAATCAGTTAGGAATAATTCCGACACAGGAAGCTGTTCGTCTTGCGAAAGAGAAGGAACTTGACCTTGTTGAAGTTTCACCTAATGCTAATCCACCAGTGTGTAAAATACTGGACTATGGAAAATACCGGTTTGAACAGGAGAAAAAGCTCCGAGACTCCAAGAAAAACCAGAAGGTATTAAAGCTCAAGGAAATCCGCATGCAGCCTAAAATCGGCTCAGGCGATCTTGATACAAAAGCCCGCCATATACAGGAATTTCTTGATGAAGGCGATAAGGTTAAGGTTACAATCCGTTTCCGCGGACGTGAACTTGCCCATACCGAACTTGGTTTTGAAGTTCTGAATGAGGTGTTAAAACGGCTTACCTCGGCGTACAACGTTGACAAACCTGCTGCTATGGACGGTCGCAATATGTCAATGACAATATCACCAAAAGCCAAATAATTTTTTAGAGGTACTATTCATGCCTAAGATGAAGACAAAGAAGTCTGCTGCCAAACGTTACTCACTTACTGGCACAGGCAAAGTTAAGCACAAGAAACAGAACCTTCGTCATATTCTGACAAAGCGTTCTCCAAAAAGAAAGCGCCAGCTTCGTGAAACTGGCTATGTTGCAGAAGCAGATGCAAAGAAAATCAGAAAGCAGATGCTTCCTTACGGTTAATCTGAGGATAAGGAGTAAAAGATGTCAAGAGCAATAGACGGAACAAAAAGAAAGAATCGCCGCTCAAAGATTTTGAAACTTGCTAAAGGTTTCCGCGGAGATCGTAAATCAAACTATAAACCAGCCAAAGATGCTGTTACAAAAGCACTGAGTCACTCTTATGTTGACCGCCGTGACGTAAAACATGAATTCCGCTCACTGTGGATTGCACGTATTAACGCTGCTGTACGCGCTGAAGGAATGACATACTCACAGTTCATCGACGGAGTTAACAAAGCCGGAATCAAACTGAACCGCAAGGCTCTTTCAAACATGGCTATTGAAGACCCAGCAGCATTCAAAGCAGTTGTAGAAGCTGCAAAAGCTGCTCGCAAATAACTAATCTTTTTTGGGGTGGAAAGAATATGATTAGTCTTGATCAGGTTGAACTTCTTGAAGCAAAAATAGAAAGTGCTGTGGCAAAAATAACACAGCTACAGGTTGAAAACGATGCGCTGCGCAATAGAGTGCAGGAGCTTTCAAACGCGCTTTCAGCTAAGTCGGAGCAGCTTTCACTTTGCGAAAAAGATCAGGCAATCATCGAGACTGGTATTCTTAAAGCCCTGAACCGTCTGAATTCAATCGAAAATACAGTTTTGAAATCAGCCGGTTCATCAACTCCAGTTGCAGCTGTTTCTCAGCCTGCAGCTGAAGCAGTTGTTCCTTCTTCAGCACCTGTTGTTGAAGAAGTTTCTGAAACAGTAGCAGAAGAAGCTTTAGAATCTGAAGTTCAGGAAACAATTGCTGAAGATCCATTCAACTTCCAGTCAGAATCAGAAGTAACAGAATCAGAAGTACCAGAAGAATCACCAGTGATGGAAGAAGAAATCATTGATGAAGAAATTGATATTCCTGTTATGCCTTCTGAGCCAGTTCCATCTCAGGAACCTGTAACAAATCCATTCGATATTAATAAGTCCGACGTTCCGGGTTTTGATATTTTCTAATGGGTACATTATCAATCGATACACTTGGAACCTCATTTAAAATTCAGGCAGGGCAGGATACAGAGTACCTGAATAAACTGCTTGGTTATTTTACCCGTATATCCGATCAGATAAAAAACAGCGGAATGCTTCACGATAATACTCAGATTGCTATTATGACAGGCATTATGCTTTGTGATGAATTGTATAAAGAAAAGCAGCGTAAAATAAACATTGAAAATGGATATGCTCCAGATTATGATGCTGAGACTGAAGAAGAAATTCAGCGTCGTACTCAGGAAATGATTGATAAAATAAATAAGGTTTTGTAATTGACTGTTTATATTGATGCGGATTCTTGTCCTTCTCCTGTAAGAAATCATGTTCTTAAAATCTGTAATTCAAAAAATATTCCTGTAGTTTTTGCAGCAAACAGAGAATTTATTCCTGAAGAAAACCAGGCTTATGAGATGATTGTTTGCGGGTCTGAAAAAGATGCCGCTGATAATTTTATTTTCGAAAAAGCAAAAGGAGCTGATCTGAATATTGTTTTTTGTGCAGATGATAAATATGGTTACAGTTCTTCATCAAATTATCTTTCGGCTTCGGATGCAGTAAAACAGGGAAGTGATCTTGTCATTACCCGAGATCTTCTGCTTGCAAAACGTCTTACTGAAAAAAATGTTGCCTGTATAAATGACCGTGGGCGGGAATTTACAAAGAAAAATATTGACGCCCTTTTAAAAGAACGTGAGGAAGATCTGATGTTTGTTTCTATGGGACTTGTTAAACATTCAAAAGGTTCTTTTTACAATAAAAAAGAGTTTGCAGCCTTTGCAAACTCTTTTGATAAAATCATTTCTGAATTAAATTAGGACGCCTTTACCGGCACTTCCATATCTTTCATGGCTATGCTGATTGCATGGATTCGGTCTTTAATCTGAATGAAAGCTTCTACAACTTCCGGGTCAAACTGAGTTCCCGAACATTTCTCTATTTCTGCAAATGCATCTTCAATGGACCAGGCTTCTTTATAACATCTCTGGTTACTTAAGGCGTCAAAAACGTCTGCTACTGAAACAATTCTTGCTTCGATTGGGATTTCTGTTCCCATAAGCTTTTCTGCCTGTGGGATAGGATCTCCTGTAACGTAATCATCAATATTTACTTTTCCAGGATATGCCTGTTCACCGCCATCCCATCTGTCATGGTGGTGAAGGTTGATGTTGAAACACATTGTATCCAGTTCATCTTCTGAAGGGTGGAAAAGCTGTGCTCCCATACAGGTATGAGCTTTCATTACATTTCTTTCGAAATCATCAAAGCGGCCGGGCTTTTTCAAAATAAGGTCTGAAATACCAACTTTACCGATGTCATGGAATTTGGCGGCAATTTTAAGGTTATCACGGAATTCCTGACTGTCAATGAGCGGAATGCTGTGGTTGAATGCCCAGCGGTCGTAAATTTCAAGAGCAAATGTTGAAACTCGTTCTACGTGTCCTCCGGTTTCTTTTGGGTCTCGAAGAGCGGCCAGGCGGTTCATGCGTGTAACAATTGCCTGGAAACGGTAAGCGTTTTCCAAAAATTGAACAATGTCATTTGCAAGATGTGTAATAAGCAGAATATCTTCGTCAGAAAATGGAACTACGTTTCCATCCTCATCTTTTTTATTGATAATCTGGATAACACCGAAAAGTTCCTTTTCTGATTTCAGAGGAAAAGTAAAAATAGATGTAGTTTTGTAGTTTGAAAGAATATCAGGATTTTTATTGAACTTGTAAGGAAGTGATTCGTCAAGTTCATAGCAGTCTTTTATATTCAAAGGTTTTCCGGTTTTTGCTACATAACCACAAATTGAAGTCTCACTTATAGGAAACGTAAATGACGTATATGGCAGTTTCATGCCCGGTTCCAGTAATTTCTGGCGGGTATCATTCTGACCATATTTAATTTTCAGGCTTGCACCGTTGTCAATAACTTCGTAAATTGAACCTGCATCCGCGTTGATAATTCTCCTGCATTCAGTAAGAATACGTTCCTGAAGAATATCAACGTCTTTGATCTTTGAGAGCTGTTTTTCGAGTTCTACAATCTGTTCAAGTTTTTCGTTAATGCCTGCCATCATCAATCCTGTAAATGAAACTTTTTATAATAAGTTTACTTAATTATCCTCTATAAAAGTTGATAAGACAACCAGCAGAAATGATTTTTCTTTCATCATCTGTCATTTCCCCTGTTGTAAGTTCAAACTCTGTTACACTGCCGTCTGCTTTTACTGCATAAGCTTTATATGAATCTGCCTTTTCGTTCAGGAGTTTCAGAACGTTAGGAATAAATACATAGTCGCCGTTTGCAAAAGGAAGATTTTCTGTTGCAGCTTTATCTCCAGTCTTGTAAAGGAATGGAAGCATACCCCAGTTCATAAGGTTTGAACGGTAACGTTTTGTAGCATATTCTGAAGCAATGTTTGCACATGCACCAAGAACTCGCTGACAGGAAGCAGCCTGTTCACGAGCTGAACCGTCACCAGGTTTTACTGCGTAAATAGTTGAACCAAGTTCAGCAGTTTCTACACGGCCTTTGAATTCTGCATATTTTGCTTCAAGTGTTGCAGTAACACTTTTTACTTCTTCCTTAATTTCATCAGTATTGTCGCGAACTGCTTTTGCACGTGCTACGTATGCAGGATCTTTTCTTGAAAGAGTGAATTCTGCAAGTCCAAGAGGGTTTGAACGGAATGAAGAAGTTTCTCCTGAAGGAATCAGTTCGTCTGTTGTTGTAACAGGATCGTGAATTTCAGAAACAACTTTTACAAGGAGGTCGTCCTTAAGTTTGCTCATTGCAGGCCAGTCTTTGATGTTTGGTCCGAACTGGATTTCAACTTCTGGTTTTGCAATACCTTTTGAATCGTATACACGGTTTTCGTAAATTGATTTGTCGAAAACGTATGGTTTCTTTGAGTAGTCTTCGTCGTATTTTGTTGCGGCTGTCAGGAAACCTTTGTTTGCGGCTGTTGCTGCAATTGAGCGGGCGTCCATAAGTGCAACTGAAGAAAGCTGACCATTCTGGATTTTTGAACCTTCGCGGTTAGGGAAGTTACGTGTTGAGTGTCGGATAGAGAATGCACCGTTGGCCGGTGTATCACCAGCGCCGAAACATGGTCCACAGAATGCAGTCTTAACGATAGCACCTGCTTTAATAAGTTCAACTGCAGCACCGTTCTTCATAATTTCCATGTAGATTGGAGTAGAAGCAGGATATACGCTCAGTGTGAACTTGTCATTTCCTGTATTTGCATTTTTAAGGATATCAGCTGCGGCACAGATGTTTTCGTAAGAACCACCGGCACAACCGGCAATGATTCCCTGGTCACAGTAAAGTTTTCCGTCGAAAACTTTGTTCTTTAGTGTAAAGTTTACTTTGTCTCCGAAAGAAACTTTTGCACGTTTTTCAGTTTCTTCAAGAACTGCCATAAGGTTTCCGTTTACTTCATCAATTGTGTATGCACATGAAGGGTGGAAAGGCATAGCAATCATAGGGCGGATTTCTGAAAGGTCAATTTCGATTACTCCGTCATAGTAAGCAGTTCCTGCAGGTTTAACTTCTTTGTATGCCCCCTCCCGTCCGTGGTTTGCATAGAATTCTTCGATTTTTGAATCTGTTTCCCAGATTGATGAAAGACAGGTTGTTTCAGTTGTCATTACATCAATGCCGATACGGAAATCTGCAGAAAGGTTTTTTATTCCAGGCCCTACGAATTCCATAACCTTGTTTTTAACGTATCCGTTGTCGAATACTTCTTTAATAATTGCAAGGGCAACGTCCTGAGGACCAACGCCGAACACAGGGGAACCTGTCATGTAAACTGCAACAACACCAGGCATGTTTACATCATAAGTTTTTCCAAGAAGCTGTTTTGCAAGTTCACCGCCGCCTTCACCAATTGCCATAGTACCAAGGGCTCCGTAGCGTGTGTGGCTGTCTGAACCAAGAATCATGTTTCCGCATTCTGCAAGCATTTCGCGTGCAAACTGGTGGATAACAGCCTGGTGTGGTGGAACGTAAATTCCTCCATATTTTTGTGCACATGTAAGACCGAACATGTGGTCATCGTCATTGATTGTACCGCCTACTGCACAAAGAGAGTTGTGGCAGTTTGTAAGGGCATAAGGAATAGGGAATTTTTCAAGTCCTGAAGCACGGGCTGTCTGAATAATTCCGACATAAGTAATGTCGTGTGATGTAATTTTATCAAACTTGATTTTAAGAGCTTTTTCATCACCTGAAGTATTATGGCTGTGCATGATATTCCATGCCATTGTGTTTTTACGTGCTTCAGCTTCAGAAACATTCGATTTTTCAACTAATTTGCCGTTTTCTAAAAAGGCGCCTGTGTTCCAGAGTTTCATATACAATACCTGCTTATTAT
>JAHBAD010000042.1 GCA_018385395.1 Treponema sp. | reverse complement strand
AGTAATAGCAGGGTAAATTATAAATACCACAAACATACGCCGTGACATTGTTTTATGGTTTATAAAAATTACTATTTCGGTAATAAAGATAACGAGGGTTGTAATTATAAAAGGAACGAATTTTAAAGGACCTCTTATATAGCCTTCTTCAGTGTAATTGAAAATACATCCAGTCCAGAAATTGGCGATTAAAAGGCCAAAATATATTAAATATATAAGAATTGTTGTTGATATATAAAGTTTAAAATATTTATGAGTCGAAGAAATAGTGAAATAACAGTAATAACAGAAAATGAAAGGGGTTAGTGAAAGAAAAAGAAAAAATATAAAAGATACTATCATTCCTGTGCTTGCTGATATTAGGGGGTATCGTTCTATACAAAAAACCGAAAGCATATCGGTTCCTGATAACAGCATTACTGAAACTGCACAAAAGAAAAAAAGAAGGTTTCGAAGATTCTTCAGGTAAAATGCAGAGAGAATATAAACTACAAAAACAAGAGAAATTATGAAAGCACAGAATTCACCTAAAATGTTGTACAAAAATCTATCCTTTAAGTTAATTTTACACTAGAACAAAAGCGATTTCAAAACAAAAATTTATTTATAGAAAAACTTGAGTAAAGAATGGTACATAAGTTACAAGTATCAATATTACTATTTGTGCCATAAAAAACGGAAGCATTCCTTTAATTACTTTTGGAAGCGGCTTATTGAAAGCATAGGATGCAATAAAAAGATCCATTCCAACAGGTGGTGTTAAAAATCCAATTGAAAGATTCAAAAGAAAAATAACTGCTGCCTGAACCGGTGCTATTCCAAAGTTTTCTGCAATAGGTAAAAGCAATGGTGAAACAATAAGAATTGCGCTGAACATATCCATAAGGCATCCAATAATGAGAAGGAAAATGTTCATAAGAATAAGGAATACATAGGGAGAATGTACATACTGGCTTATGAATTCTGTAAGGATATATGGAATATTTGCATCAAGCATAAAGTAACTGATTCCGCTGGCTGCACCAAGAATAAAAAGGACACCACCAGAAACTGGAACACTTGATGAAATGACTTCTACTGATTTTTTAAAGTTGAAATCTTTTCTGATTAAAGTTGAAACTACGAAAGCGTAGATTACAGAGAAAGCTGAAACTTCGAAAAGATCAAATATACCATTGAAATAGAAAATACAGATGAAGAAAGGCATTAAAAGTTCTGGAATACAATGCCATATAGATTTTCCTATTTCCTTAAGTGAGAAAGGTGGTCTTTCTTTCTGTTTGTCAAAATAGATTCCGACCGCAATCATTGAAATTGCAAGAAGAAGACCTGGTAAAATTGAACCTTTGAAAAGTTCAAATACATCAACAGAAAAATAGTTTGTTGATGCGTACATAATAATTGCAGCACTAGGAGGAAATAAAAGTCCGATTGCTCCGCTTGATGTAACAAGGCTTTCCGCTTTGTCCTGATCATAGCCGTTTCCTGTAAGTACAACAGTAAGAAGTGACCCCAGGGCAAGAATTGTAACTCCGGAAACTCCAGTAAATGTACTAAAGAAGGTAGTAACAATTACTGCAGCAACTACAGTTCCTCCACGGAACCATCCGAAAAGGCTTTTGAAAACTTCCACATAACGTTTTCCTGCACTTGACTGTGAAAGAATGTAACCGGCAATTGTAAAAAGTGGAATTGCCGCAATGTTACGGTCTGTAAGGATTCGGTAAGTTTCAAGAGGAATAACATCAACATAACCACCACTTTGTGAAAAAAGGATGTATGAAATTCCGCCAAGTACAAGGAAAAGGGGGAGACCAAGGAATGCAAGAAAAATCAGAAAAATTACGAATACCCAGATTGTTGCATGGGAGAAAGAAATCCACCATTCATTTATTGCATACAATGCAGGTACCTTTTCTATTCCAAAAAGGAAATACAGGATTCCTGTAATCGAGCTTTGAGAAATGAAAAATGAAAGAATAATTCCTGCACATGCAGAAATCCATGATGTAGATTTTTTTTCGCTTTCAGAAATGTTTGAATAAATTTTCATTGCTATCATAGAAAGGTAGCAAAGGGGCAGGAAGGCAAAAATAAATTTTGTGCTTATTCCCCAGAAGCTTTCTGTAAATTGAAGAGAGTTTGAAATCTGGCAGAGACAGTCAAGGAAAAGGGCGGTGAGAATACAAACTGTAACAGAAGTCATTACTTCTTTTGAAACTTTCTGAAACCAAAGAGGAAACCGGTCTGTAAAGGAAGCAAGATTAAGATGGCGGTCATCCCGCCAGGTTACAATTCCGGCAATGCATGAAAAAAGAAAAACAAAATTTACCATTGCTGAATCAGCACCCATAACAGGAACATTTAATGGTCCCTGAAAAAATTTAATTACAAGAGGAATAACTGCAAGTATAAAAACCAGTGCTGAGGAAATCCAGTCTTCAATTTTTTTTAGCATTGGGAAACTCCAAAGAAATATTTACTCTCCGCGGTATTCTTTCAGAACTTTCTGAATATCGTCATAGAATTTTTTGTTGATGATACCTGTTGATGTCATAACTTCGCAGTCTTTTCTAAGGCTTTCTTCCATAGCCTTTAATTCGCTGTCATTAAGTGTAACAAGAGTACATCCGCCTTTAACGCAAAGGTCAAGATATTCAGCATCTGAATTTTTCTGTTCTTCAACAAAAGTCTGTTCTGCTTTTTTGATGCATTCTATCATTTCAGTTCTCTGAGTCTCTGAGAAGCTGTTCCATGTTTTTTCATTAATAATAAATGAACAGATGATTGGACAAAGTGGAATGTTCAGAATATATGGAAGTTCTTTATAATATTGACCGGCATAACCATACATAGGGATTGTGTAGAAGCCTTCGAGGCCTCCAGGAGTTTTCATGCTCTGGAGCATTTTGTTTGCAGGAACATCTTCTGTTTTATATCCCGCTGCTTTGAATGAATCTGTCAGGTCAGAAAGTCCCATTCCACCAACCGAAAGTTTCTGCGATTTAAGGTCTGTACTGTTGTGAATCGGTTTCTTTGTGTAGAAGTATGCCCATCCAACAATGAATTTTCCAATGAGTACATAACCTTTTTCAGAAAGTGCTTTTGAAATCTGAGGTTTGAATGTTTCGTAAATAAGGTCAATTTCTTCCTGGTTACGGAAAAGGAAAGGGGCACAAAGAGTAAAAATATTTGTGTCAGGTGCCAGGGCTGAAATACCAATGTTTGTGAAAACTGCGCCATCAATAGGTGCCTTCTGTCCTGGACGAACAGAATTAAGTTTTGAAACAACTTCTGTTTCGCCGCCCATTGCTGTTGCATTCATGAACTGCATTTTTACCTGACCATTTGTAATTCTTGCCCATTCCTGGGAAATGCGTTTTGATTCAATATCCCAAACAGAACGTGATGGTGCTATTGTTGCAATTTTAAGTGTTGTCTGTGCAGCTGCGGAAAAAAGAGTAACTGCTGAGATAATTGCTGCAATAAGTGCTTTTTTCATTTTTTTCACCTCTTAAAAATTACCATTCAAGAAAGTAGTCACCTTTGGAATCCAAAAGTTTTTTTGCTTTCTTCTGACTGATAGTAGTCGTAAGTCTTGTTGAAGGATTGTCATCCGGATTTATTTTGAGAGCTTTGTTTAAATTATTTACAAAACCTTCTTCATCACCTGTAGGAATACAGAAACATTCTGCTTTTATGATGTAAGGGTTTGGTGTTGTTCCGCCTGTTAGTTTCATTGCTATTTCACAGTATTCCATACCTTTTTCCATATTTCCGCCAAATCCTTCTGGAGCTGCGGCATAGAAACGTGCAAGAACTTCATAAACATCAACATAATCATTTTTTAGAGAAAGTGCTTTTTCAAGAACAGAAACCGGTGCTGAAAGATTTCCCAGTAGTTCAGGATTCAGCGGATCAAGAGAGAATGCACCAAGCCATCCGGCACCAAGCCAGTAAGCTGTTGTAACATCATTCTTATCAAGCATATCTACTGCTTTTGAAATCTGATTTTCATCAGCTGATTCAATCAGGTTTTTGAAACCTTTGTGGCGGCCATCCAGAGCCTTCAGACATAAATCTCTTCCTTTTAGATAATGATATTCAGCACGGATGAATTCTTCATTCTGCTTGTCAAACTGATCGATAGGAAGAAGTTCTGCCTGAGACTGAACGAATGCATTTGCATACATTACATTTAGAGCACCTGTCTGACTCATAAGCCCAAGGTGTTCAGGGTTCTGGCTCTGAAGGATTTCATACATTTTTAAGGCAGTAGGGAAAAAGTCACCCACAAGAGTAATATCGCTGTCACTTGTGATGGCAAACATTGCATCTGGTTTGGCATTCTTTTTTGCTTTTTTCTGTTTATTAGGAATGCCTTTTTCGTTTGCTCCTGCAAGTCCTGTAGAGAGTGCATTTACAATCTTGTTTGATGCACAGGACATAGAAAGGAGTGAGAAAATTAC
>JAHBAD010000036.1 GCA_018385395.1 Treponema sp. | reverse complement strand
TTCCGTCTCCAGTCTACAGCTGATGCTAAGCTCCGTGCTTACATTGCTCATGGTGAAGTTCTCCCAGTTGCTACACGTTCATTCGGTGGTATTGGTATCTTCGCTATTCCAGAAATGGGACGTTTCTACCGCCACGTACTTATCGAAGGAAATTACCCACACCACGGTGCAGTTGCATTCGGACACTGGGGTAAAGCTCTCTACGAAGTATTCAAATACATTGGCGTACCAGTAGAAGAAATTGGATACAACCAGCCAGCTGGAGTTAGATATCCAACTGAGAATCCATTCAACTAATTGTTGAAAAGGTAAATTGGTAGGGGGGAAAGCCTTCCCCCTGGCCTCCACTAAAAAAGCCGGTTTCTTTCGAAACCGGCTTTTCATTTTGGGTATATGCTGGTCAGATACCCAAAAAACGGCTGAGTCAAGGCCTTGAGTGAGCGAAGCGAACATGCCTTGACCAGACGTATTTTCGGCACACCCCCTTCGGTTATTCCTTACGGCGGTCTGTTCTTGTCTTGTAATATTCCCGTTTTTCAGAATACATACGGCGGTCGCTTTCTTTTTCAAGTTTTGCAATAGTACAGTTTTCAATTTCTTTTGCGCAGACAAGTCCCTTACTGAAACTGAATGATTGGTTCAGTTTTCCATGCCA
Organism: Treponema sp.; assembly: GCA_018385395.1. Taxonomy (GTDB): domain Bacteria; phylum Spirochaetota; class Spirochaetia; order Treponematales; family Treponemataceae; genus Treponema_D. The sequence goes on along the minus strand of JAHBAD010000036.1, from coordinate 4,612 downwards.
GTCTTTCTGGAAATCATTTATTTTTTTTATCATATCCAGAGTGTCTTTGTCTGTAGCATTGAAAATACAGATGAATTCATCACCACCAACACGGTAAACTTTTCCAGATGAAGAAACTGCCTGTCGGAGGCATTCTGCTGTTGCCTGAAGAAGTTCATCTCCTGCTTTGTGGCCCTGGGAATCATTGGCTGCTTTTAATCCATTCAAATCAACTCCCATGAACCATAAATCTTCAGAAATCCCATCATTTTCGATTTCCTTAATATCAATTTCGTAAGCATGGCGGTTGAAAAGTCTTGTCAGTTCATCAGTATTACTAAGAAGAATAAGATTCTCTTCCCTTCGTTTCTCTTTATCAATATTTTGGGATGCAAAAATCACTTTTGTTAGCGGTTTACCAGGATCTCCGATTCTAATAAAAGAAAGCCGGCACCACAAATTTTCAATATCAATTAGTTCAAAGGATATGGAAGTTTCGCCTTCCATACGTTCCTTTATTGTGTTGAGATTTGAAAACTTCAGAGCGGCTTCAAGATGCGAACCTATAAAGCGAAGACTTAAAGCTCCTTCCATAATATTCTGAAGTTCTTCTTCACTGTGAGCTTCAACATAATCATGAATTGAACTGCATGCAGATCGTTCTTCAAAACTTTGATTTTCCAGGTCCAGAATATGCATTGTTCTGTAAATTGAGGCAATAGATTGAAGTGATTCACGTTCGCTTTGTTCCTTTTCTTTTTCCTCAGAAATACGTTTTGAGAAGTCGGTAATATCCTGGTGGTATCCGCGAATCATTAGACCTGCACCGGAATAACTTTTGTTTCTAAAGCCACCGCAGCGGACAGTAATTTCGCCCCGTGTCGGATGGTGATAAGTATATGTAACTTCTGCAAATTCGCCGCGACGCATTTTTTCAACACATTCATCAACATGAGTTTTAAAATCAGGATCAACCCGGCTGAACCAGTATTTGAATGCTTTCTCAGGACTTATTTTTTCACTGCAACCGACCAGGTCTGCGGTTACAGAATCGATGATAAAACGTGGTTCGCCTTCATCAAGAATAAAGTACCATAGTCCAAGATGTGCCCCGTTCAGAACTTCTGTAAGCTCACGGTAAAGTTTTCCTGTCTTACGGCGTTCTGTAATATCAATCATGCTGGACTGAATGATAGGTTCTTCCTCATCTTTACACAGAAGTCTTAAGTTTCCAAAACAGGTAATAATTGTTCCGTCAGGATGCATAACCCTGTATTCAAGTTCAACTACATCGCCGTCTTCTTTCAGCTCTTTTGCCCGCTTGCGCATGATTTCAGCATCTTTTGGAAGAATTGTATTTACAATTCCGTTAAAATTATCATTTTGCATTTCTTCAATTGAAGAATAGCCAAGAATTTTGAGTGCAATATCATTTGCAAAAATAAGTTCTTTTGACAAGCGTTTATATTGGATGATTCCACAGGAAACTGCCTGAAGATAACGGTCTAGTTCCTGCTTTGATTTTTTTACTTCTTCTTTTTCGTTTATCTGTTCCTGAATATTCTGAAGTGTAATATATGCAACATTTACCTGACCGTTTTTCTCAAAGGATGGAGTAATAACACAGCGTAGTGCTTGATATGAACCTTCAACAAGGATGCGTCCCTGGAAAGAATCACTTTCTGTAAGATTTCTGATGTAATTTGAATTAATCATCGGAATAAGTTTATTACAGATATCCGGATGCGTGTTCTCTCTTAATACATCATGAAAATCAGAAAAGGAAAATGACTGAACCATAAATTGTGGAAGCAGCTTATTATGCAGGAAAAACACGGTTTCATTTTTAGCATTCAGTTCCCATACAGCATCAGCAAAGAAAGCCATGTTGTCAAACAAGGCATGGTTGTATTCAGAAATTTGTACTTCCATAAATTTATTCCTCGTTTTTAAATTAGTTATAAATCAATATCAATTTCAACAGGACAATGGTCACTTCCAAAAATGTCCTGTCGGATAACACAGTTTTTAACTTTTGGTAAAAGACGTTCATTTACGTTGGCATAATCAATACGCCATCCTACATTTTTTTCACGGGCATGGAACCGGTAACTCCACCAGGAATACTGGTCTGGTTCCTGGCAGAAATGACGGAATGTATCGCAGTATCCGGCTTCCAGGAACTTGTCCATCCAGGCTCGTTCTTCCGGAAGAAAGCCTGCATTTCCTTCATTTGTTTTAGGATTTTTCAGGTCAATTGGTTTGTGGGCAATATTGTAGTCGCCGCAAAGACAGATGTCGTAGCCGCTGGCTACCAGTGTATTCAGGCGTTCCAGCATGCAGTCACAGAATGCAATTTTGTAGTCCAGTCTGGCACCGGCATCCTGGCTGTTAGGGAAATAGGCACTTATTACTACAAGTTTCCCGAAGAACGCCATGACAGTTCGGCCTTCGTCATCAAAGCGGGCGTCCCCAAGGAATTCGATTTTATCAGGTTCATTTTTTGAATAGATAGCAGTGCCGGAATAGCCGGCTTTAACGGCACTTGCCCAGTAAGATTTATATTTTGGAGGATTAATCAGATTGTTCGAAAGTTGTTCAGGTTTTGCTTTTGTTTCCTGAATGCACACAACATCAGCATTGCAAGTGTCCAGCCATGAACAGAAGTCTTTTTTTTCTACAGCACGAATGCCGTTAACATTCCATGTAATAATTTTCATAATATATCAATTATATAGCAAAATAGAAAAATATCGTAGAAATTCTGGAGATTTTGATATTGATGAATATATCAAGAAGTCAGATTTTTTTCTGATAATGGAATTCGTTGTTTTTGCATTATTCTATGTTAAAATTGAAGACAGGAGAACAAAAATGAAAAATTCTGGAATTCGGTCTTTTGTTATGGCGGGGGCATTATGTGCTCTGGCAGTTTCCTGTGCATCGGGCACAAAAGCAAAAGATTCTAAAGCAAAGAAAATCCTTTATAAATACGAAAATGATGAAACAGAAAATCCTCTGCCATTTGAAAATAATACAGAAGCTCTGGATTTTATTTTTGACAACAACGTTCTTGGAAAAACAACAATTACTATTCCCCGTTCTGAATGGGATACAATGCTGGAAAATTATGATTCCTATTACAAAAACGAAATCTATGTTCATGCCGATTATCGTTTTGAAAAAGGCGGAAAAAGATGGACTATGCCTGATTCAGGCTTCCGTCTTCGCGGTAACACAACCCGTGTACGCCCGCAGGGGCCAGATTACACCCACAGCCAGGGAAATCATAAATGGAGCAACTGGCAGGGGCTTCAGGGGGCTTCTGAAGACAAATACCGCCAGTCAAGTTTTAAGGTGAGTTTTGACAAGTTTCTTTCTGATGATGCCACAGACGAACAGAAAGATGCAGTAAAAATGGCCGGATGCCTAAAAGGTATGAACCTGAAGCGCTTTCAGGGGGATGCAGCATATATTCGGGAAATTTATTCTCTTGATTTTATGCGTCATAACGGCGTATGGACTGCACCACGGGCTTCTTATACCCGTCTTATAATTCAGATTTTTGAAGATACAACTGACGGCACTTATTCTATTTTGAATTACGGAATTTATGAAATGTTTGAGGAAGTTGGAAAGCAGTCATTATCTGAACGTTCTAAGAAAACTGCTGATGCATGGACTTCTACAAAAGGGAATTTATGGAAGTGTCAGGAAAAATCCGATTTTACTCCTTACAGTATTTATAAACCTGAAAAAGATATTGGAATTGATGTGCTTACTGCAAATGCGGAAGAAAGCAGAACATACCGTTACTGTCTGAAAACAAATAAAAAAAATCTGGAAATAGCGTCAGCTGAACTTACGGCCTGGATAAATGAACTTGCAGAAATTGATGTTTTATCGGAAGGTGGAATAGAAAAGGCAAAAGTCTGGTTTGATTCCCATATGGAAGTTGATCTTTTCCTTCGTACTATGGCATGTAATGTAATTCTTGGTATGGATGATGATTACTGGGGAAACGGAAATAACTTTTATTTGTATTTTGATACCAGTGAAAAGGGAACAGGAAAACTTTATATGATTCCTTTTGATTATGATCATACTTTTGGGAACCCTGTTTCAGGTGACCCGGTAAATAAAAATCCACTTGCATGGGGAAAAGCAAGCGGGGCCAGACCTATGGATCGTCCCCTTATGGATAAACTGATTGCTATTCCTGAATACAAAGAACTTTATAAAAAATATCTTATGGAATTTACGGCTCCAGGGTCATACTGGGCAAAGGAAAACAGCCAGGAAAGAATTCGAAGCTGGCATAAACAGATTGAAAATTATGTGGCAAGTCCAAGTCTGATATATGATCATGATACAACAAAACGCATTGTTGATAACGGAGGATATGCAATGAAGCGTTATTTCCTGCTTCAGGAACCGAATGTCTGGGACGGCAAGCGCAAAGCCATAGAAAAAGCGGTAGGGAAATAGAATGTACATATAATTCAAATATATTTTATTTGATTAGTTATGGCCTTTAAAAACTTACTCCCGGTCACAATCACGGCCTACCAGGAACGCTAGCTACGACCTTCGGTCGTTTGCCTATAGGAAATTATTTAAGTCGCCGCTAACG
>JAHBAD010000033.1 GCA_018385395.1 Treponema sp. | reverse complement strand
GATATTATTTTTTTGTCAGTAAAAAGATTTTTAGTATATTATATATATGAATAATCCAATTGTTGATAAAAGCAAAAAATTTGCATTACGCATTATTCATTTGTATAAAGAACTTACAGATGAACAAAAAGAATTTGTTTTATCTAAACAAATTCTTCGAAGTGGCACTAGCATAGGCGCAAATGTTCGGGAATCACAACGTGGGGAAAGCAAAGCTGATTTTATTCATAAACTCAGCATTTCATTAAAAGAAGCCGATGAAACACAGTACTGGCTTGAATTACTAGAAGAAGGAGAATTTATCACAAAAGAAAGATTCAATTCATTTAATGAAGATGTTAATGAGATAATTCGATTGCTTACAGCAATAATAAAATCATCAAAAAACACTATATAACCCATTCAAAGTATTCTGCATTATGAATTATGAATTATGAATTGTAAATTATCCATGAAACCTGCACTTTATCTTTTCCCAGTTACTTTAGGTGACACAACTGCAACTGATCCGGAAGATGTAAAAAAAGTTCTTCCGGATTACAACCGTGAAATCCTTATTACTGTAAAACATTTTATTGTAGAAAACATACGCTCTGCCCGCCGTTTCCTTAAGGCCTGCGATAAATCAATAGACATAGACACTCTCACCTTTTACGAGCTGAACCGCCACACAGATTTAAAAATCGTGGGTAATTATTTAAAGCCGCTTGAAAATGGCGAAAGCGTTGGTATTATTTCAGAAGCGGGCTGCCCTGCCATTGCTGACCCTGGTGCTGATATTGTAGCAATCGCCCAGAAGCGTGGATTTGATGTTGTGCCTCTTGTTGGCCCTTCATCTATCATTATGAGCGTTATGGCTTCGGGCTTTAACGGCCAGAGTTTTGCCTTCAACGGATACCTGCCTGTGGAAGGACCGGAACGCACAAAAAAAATCCGCCAGCTGGAAAACAAAATCTACAACGAAGACCAGACCCAGATTTTCATTGAAACTCCATACCGAAATGCTAAGCTTATAGAAAGTATTATTAACACCTGCCGGCCAGATACAAAATTCTGCATTGCCTGCGACATTACAGGAAAGTCAGAATACATCAAAACAAAAACCTGTCAACAGTGGAAAAAAACAGGCGCCCCCGATTTAGGAAAGACGCCTGCAATATTTTTGATTTATAAATAATCTGGTCTAGTAGTTTTCTGCATTTACTTCAAAGTAAGCCTGTGGATGGTTACAAACAGGACATACATCAGGAGCTTTTGTACCAACACAGATATGTCCGCAGTTACGGCATTCCCAGACCTTAACCTCTGATTTTTCAAATACAGCTGCTGTTTCTACATTCTTAAGAAGTGCACGGTAACGTTCTTCGTGATGTTTTTCGATTTCAGCCACTGCACGGAATTTTGCAGCCAGTTCTGGGAAACCTTCTGCTTCTGCAGTCTTTGCAAAACCTTCGTACATATCAGTCCATTCAAAATTTTCGCCGTCTGCAGCTTCCTTCAGGTTTTCTGCAGTAGAACCAATTCCTTCCAGTTCCTTGAACCACATTTTTGCATGTTCTTTTTCATTATCTGCTGTTTTCAGGAACATTGCTGAAATCTGTTCAAAACCTTCTTTCTTTGCTTTTGATGCAAAATATGTATATTTATTTCGTGCCTGTGATTCTCCGGCAAAAGCTGCCAGAAGATTTTTTTCTGTCTGTGTTCCTTCGTATTTATTCATTTTTATCTCCTTAATGTTTCCTTCCGAAACTGAAGCAGTTTCATAAACTGGTTCAAAGTCTTCTGCAGGATGTCCGCAAAGAGGACAAGTAAAATCTTTTGGAAGTTCGCTTCCTTCATAAACGTATCCACAAATCTTACATCTCCAGCCAATAATCTTTTTCCCTGTATTTACAACAGGCTTTGGTTTTACCTTATTCTGATAATCAGCATAGGTTAATGGTGGGTTACTGCTTAACACTTCTGCATTTTCAACCTCTGCTACAAAAAGAGTATGTGTTCCCAAATCCTCCTTTGACACAACCTTACATTCCAGAAGAGCACATACGTTCTGCTTTATAAAAGGAATTCCATTTTCTGTCTTTTCATATGGAAAAGACTCAAACTTGTTTACATTTACACCGCTCTGCATTCCAAAGTGTTTGATTAAATCAAATTTGCAGGAATTATCAAGAACCGAAAGTGTAAACCTTCCGCTTTCCTTCACCATATTACAGGTCAGATTCTTATTCAGAACAGAAATTGCAACTCTGACAGGATCTGAAGCTACCTGCATACAGGTGTTGGTAATACAGGCATTTATTGCTCCTTTGTTATTTGCTCCAAGAACAAAAACGCCATAAGTCAAATTATAAAACGCTTTATTATCCATAACTATAATTATATACGGGTTCATAATACTGTAAATATATGGAATAAAATTATCAATCAAATAAAACAAAATTTTATTTGACTTTTGTTTCTATAAACAGTAACATTGTTTCTGTAAATAGAAACATCAAATCAAACACGAGGTTATTTTATGAAAAAGATTATCGCTATGGGACTGGTTGCAGCCCTTCTTACAACAACAGCTTTTGCAAAACCTAAAAAGGCAAAGAAAGTAAAAATCGGTATTGCTAAAATCGTACAGCACGTTGCCCTTGATGACGTTGAACGCGGCGTTATGGATGCAATCAAAGATGCCGGAATCGATGCAGAATACGACCTTCAGAACGCCAACGGCGATGTAGGTACAGCCGCTCAGATTGCAGCTCAGTACAAAGCAGAAAAAGTAAACGTTGCAGTTGGTATTGCAACTCCTGTTGCCCTTGCTATGGCAAACACAATGAAAAACATTCCTATCGTTTTCGGTACAGTAACTGATCCTCTTGGAGCAGGTCTTGTTTCAACTCTGGAACACGGTGAAAGAAACGTAACTGGTATGAGTGATGCTATTCCAACAGAACAGCACATTGCTCTTTTCAAAGAAATCTGTGGAATCAAAACACTTGGTTACATCTACACTTCTTCAGAAGACAACTCTGCTTCTGCTCTTGAACTGGTAAAAAAAGGATGTGAACAGGCTGGAATCAACCTTGTAACACAGAGCATCACAAAGTCTGACGAAGTAAAAGCTGCTGCTGAAGCAATCGTTGACCGCGTTGACGGTATCTATCTTTCAACAGACAACACAGTATTCAGTGCCCTTCCAGCTCTGGTAAACGTATTCGGAAAAGCAAAGAAACCTATCTTCTCTGGCGACGTAACAGGTGCTAAAGCCGGAGGAATCGCCCTTGCAAGCGGATTCAACTACTACAAAGCAGGCCGTGCAACAGGTGAAATGGTTGTTCAGATTCTGAACGGAAAGAAACCTTCAGAACTTCCTGTTCGCTTCATGACAGATCCAAGGGACTCAGACTTCCTTATAGACCTGGATGTATTCAAAGCTCTTGGAATCAAGCTTGACGACAAATACCTGAACATGGCAAACCTGGTATTCGAAAACGGTGTACTGGCAGAAAAATAAGCTGATAAAAAATCATCTATACAATAAATACAAAAAAAGCTGGCCAAAGAAGCAGTCATGCTGAATTCATTTCAGATCTCACTGATGTGCTGTTCATCACCCTGAAACAAATTCAAGGTGACAGACACTCTGCTTCACGCCAGTTTTTTTATCCTGTGCTTTACACGATGGTTATATAAGGTTCATCATAATAAGCGAACTTGTGATCGTGGCTTAAAAGCATGAGACAATCAGATTTTGCCTGAGCCAGAAGTCCGTGATCAAAAGGATCATTATGAGGCGGCGTTTCAGGCTTCTTTTCCAGAGTTTCCAATGCCACAACATGACGGTCATCAAAAGGAAGCTTTTTGAATCCTGCCTGTTCACAGTAATGCATGAATTCAGTGCCGGAAAAATTCATCTTTCCAATCTTATGCTTGATTGCTATTTCCCACATGGAAAGGACACTGTAATAAACCGTATTGTTTTCATCAGCCAAAATCCGTTTTGCTTTTTCCGATAACTGCGGATCCGAATTAAAAAACCAGTAAAGGATATGTGTATCTGCTAAAATATTCATAATCAGATATCCTCACTTCCATAAAACATTTCAGCAATTTCTTCGTCACCATCATTTATATTAATTGGATACTTCAATTTCCCCGCCGCAATACCAAAAGCTTTTGCCCGGTCTGTCTGTGGAATCAGCGTCATTCTGGCAACAGGTTTATTGTTTTTGCAGATAATAACTTCATTTTCTTCTTTATTTTCCAGAAGCATCAAAAGCTTTGAAAAGTTTGTCTTTGCTTCCAGCACATTCATCTGGCACATAGCTCACCTCGTTTACATAAACTTAGTCATACTGACCAGATTTATAATAAAATGAAAATAAACATATGTCAACATATTTAGTCAGATTGACTAAGTAATACAATAATATTTATACTACATTCATTGGAAATGCCCTTTCTAAGGCGCGTGCGCAGCATAGCTGCTTCGAGACTCACTAAAAACAGTCCACCGGACTGTTTTTGCCTTTTCAAGGCCGTTCCCTATCTCCCAGCTCAATCAGCTTTAGCTGAAATCTGAACTAGGGAGGCAGTCTATGACTTTCGACAGGATTATTGCAGTTATTGCGTGTATCGCAACTGTAGTCTGCACAGTTATAGCAGTGCTCTCTTACCTAAAAAATAAGAAGAGTTAAAAAGTAAAGCCGCCCTCAGTTTGAACCACAGTGGACGGCTTTATCATTCATAATTGTGGAGATAACCCCGAAAGGGCATTTCCTTTACTTTCAATATACCATATCAAATCCCCACCGTCAAACCTCAAAGAAATTACTACATATAGAAACAAAAGTATGCTATACTATTCCTTATGATTTCATCGATTATTATAGAAGGTTTGATTTACGGAATGATGGTTCTGGGAACCTTTATTACATTCCGCGTACTTAATTTCTGTGACATGACCGTTGACGGTTCCTTCCCGATGGGTGCCTGTGTACTGGCTGCCTGCCTTACACACGGAATGCCTGTATTTCCTGCCCTTCTTATTGCTTTTGGTGCAGGCCTTATTGCAGGGCTTGTTACCACACTCATTTACACAAAACTGCACATTCCCGATCTGCTTTCCGGAATCCTTACTATGACAATGCTTTATTCCGTAAACCTGCGCATCATGTCAAACAAAGCTAATACATCATTTTTGAAAATCGACACACTGTTTTCAAAGCTGGACAATTTTTTCTACGACACTTTCTCTGCTTCAAGTTCTGATTTTATTTCTGGTCTTGATTCCCAGATTGGCATCGTACTTTTCATGATTGTGTTCATCATCATCCTGAAAGTGATTCTGGATTTACTTTTCCACACAGACCTGGGACTTACTATGGGTGCCCTTGGTTCAAACCCACAGCTTATTGTTTCACAAGGCGTTAATCCTGATATTATCCGCGGAATCGGAATCTGCTTCAGTAACGGACTTGCAGCCCTGGCCGGAGCCTTTGCCGCCATGTATAACGGATTTGCCGATGTTGGAATGGGAACAGGCGTTGTAGTTTCTGGTCTTGCTTCCCTTATGCTTGGCGAATTCATCATCCATTCAAACAAAATCAGACTGCAGACTTTGCGCGTTCTTATAGGCTCAATCATTTACCGTGCCCTTATGATGCTTGCCCGAAGTTACGGATACAAAATCCACATGACTCCAAATGACCTTAAACTTATTACAGGCGTTCTTATTATCATCTGTCTGATTATTACACGTACAAATCTTGGTGACAAAATCAGAGAAAAACGAGTCCTTCGACAAAGTATGGTGGTTTCGACAGGCTCAACCACCAGCAAATTAAAGGAGGAAGAATAATGCTTACTCTTGAAAACATCGACATCATCTTCAATAAAAATACTCCGGACGAAAACCACGCACTGAAAAACGTAAACCTTAAAATCAACAAAGGGGATTTCATTACTGTCATCGGTTCAAACGGCGCCGGTAAATCAACTCTCTACAATATTATTGCAGGAACATATTCGCCCACTTCCGGAAAGATTTTCCTGGATACAGCAGATGGAATAAAAGACATTACAAAAGAAAAAGAATACAAACGGGCCGCTTACATCGGACGCATTTTTCAGAACCCTCTTTTAGGAACAGCAGGGAAAATGACACTTGAAGACAACATGGTCATTGCTTCGAAAAAAGGTTTCAAAGGATTAAAAATCAGTCTGAACAACAAGCTCCGCGAAGAATTCAAAGCCCAGCTTTCGGTTCTGAACATGGGACTTGAAAACCGTCTTAAAGACAACGTTGAACAGTTCTCAGGCGGACAGCGCCAGGCTCTGACACTTCTTATGGCCGTTATGAGTAAACCAGACCTTCTCCTTTTAGACGAACACACTGCAGCCCTGGACCCGACTAACGCTGCAATCATTATGGAACTGACCCGCAAGTTTGCAAAAGAATATAACCTTACTGTAATGATGGTTACCCACAACATGCAGCACGCGCTGGACTACGGAACTCGCCTTCTTATGATGGACGGCGGCGAAATCATTCTGGATATCGGTCAGGAAGAAAAAGAAAAACTCACAATGGATGACATTGTTGAAAAGTTCAGGGCTATCAAAAAGACTTCCCTGAATTCGGACAAAATGCTGCTTCAGTAAATCTTACAAAGTAATGATTATTTCAGCTCCTGTGTGATCAGGACAATTCTGTGCCCCTATTTTACCGCCAAGAGCTGAAATAATTGTTTCCGAAATTGAAAGCCCAAGACCTGCCCCACCTGCAGAACGGGTATGAGCTTCATCACTTCTGTAAAATCTTTCAAAAACATGAGGAAGGCTTTCTTCAGAAAAGCCCGGCCCGTTATCTGTAATCTTTATTTCGATTTTGTTTTCGAGATTTTTACAGGCCGAAAGTTCTATAACTTTTGAACCAAACTTCAGGCTGTTAGAAACTACGTCTGTCAAAACCTGATGAATCAGTTCCATATCAGTTTTGAGAACCAGACTGAGATTTTCATCAAAACGAATTTCAGCCTCCTGCGAAATAACTGAAAACTCATTTTTAATTCTTGAAAACATTGCCCAGAGATTTACGTCGCTTAAATCAGGTTTTACAATTCCTTTTTCAAGTTTTGAAGCCTGAAGAAGATTTGTAATAATTGAGTTCATAGAATCAGCTTCACTGATAATCATATCTACTGATTCTTCCAGCTGTTTTTCATCATTTTTGCCCCACCGCTTAATAAGATTTGCATGTCCCAAAATTCCTGCAACGGGAGTTTTTAGTTCATGGGACACATCGCTGGTAAATCTTGCTTCACGTTCAAAATCTTTTTTCAGATCTTCAAACAGATGATTAAAAGTTTCCGCAAGTATATCAAGTTCATCATTATTCTTACTGACTGGCAGAAGTGATTCAAGGTTGGATTCATATATTTTCTTAGCGGAACCAGTCATTGCTTCTACCGGCTTCAGTGTTTTTTTTGAAATCAAGAATGAAAGAAGAAAGGAAATTAGAAGGATTGGGATTAACGCAATTGCCCCGATTTTTGGCAAAGTATTTATCATTTGAATGGAAGCATCCTGATCAGTATCAATGGAAGTCTGAACGGTCAGTCCTGCTGGAAGACGAATGGAACAATACAAAAGATTCAGGTCCCCGTCAAAATAGAAATTCTTTTGAAAATATTTTTTTGCTTTTCCTTCGGTTAATTCAAGTTCCGGAAGCAGAGAATCATTTGTATACCAAACCTGACCTTCATCATCAAAAACAATATAAGAAATAAAGTAATCCAGATTCAAAGATTCAATTACCGGATTTTCCTGAGCTAATATTTCTTTACAAAGGATTTCTGCATTCCGTTTAAGATCCTGACTCTGTTTTTTTCTGATGGAAAGTCTCAGGGCAAAAACAAAAACCATTGCAACAAGCATTACAATAGCTGCAACGAAAATCATAAACTTTATAGAAAGCCGAAGTGCCAGTGTTTTTTTCATTTTTTATTTACCATCATATAGCCCACACCGCGGACAGTTTTTATGTATTCCTCTTTAAGCGGCTGGTCTATTTTTCCCCGCAGATAATTTACATAAACGTCTACAGTACCTTCTTCTATAAAATAATCTTTTCCCCACACGGCATCAATAATCTGAGAACGGCTTAAGGCAACATTCTGATTTTCAAGAAAGAATTTTAAAAGCATGAATTCAATCTTCGATAATGAAAAACTTTTATCCTGAACCGTAAGTAATATTGTCTGTGTATTCAATTCAATTTCACCGTTTTGTAAAACAGAAGAAGGCACAGTATTTACTCTGCTTCTGCGAAGCACAGAAGAAATTCTTGCAAGAAGTTCCTCAATAGCAAAAGGTTTTGAAATGTAGTCGTCAGCTCCTGCACTCAAACCGTTTACTTTGTCATAAACTTCCCCTTTTGCAGTTACCAGAATTACAGGCACTTCAGACTGTTTTCTGATTCTTCGCAAAACTTCAATTCCGTTCAATTCAGGAATCATAATATCAAGAAGAATAAAATCTGGCTTTTGGGATTCAAAAAGATCAAGTGCCCTTCGGCCGTCTTCAGCGGTAATAACAGCATAACCTTCATGTTCCAGTTCTTTTTTTTCAAAATCCAGAACAGTTTTATCATCTTCCACAATCAGAATCTTTTCCATAACTGCTCCTTTTCTGAAAAACGGTATTCAGAAGCCAAGGTACAATTTTTTAATTCAACATCTTGCATTCTGTTTCCATTTACTGATTTGATATTTTCCATTTCAAACAAAAAACAGTCTGTGTCTTTACTCAAAAAATCTTTAGACAAAATAAAACGGAACGTACTTCTGTTTTTAGAAAATCTCAACTGATTAAAATCTACAGGAATATGATTAACCTTAATACACTCTGAATTAATACTTTCAGAATCCACAGGCCCATTAAAAAGGATTTCCATTAAAACAATATCAGTAAAATCAAAAGTTCTTATTATTACAGCCTTAAAATCTTTGCTTTCGTTTTCAGAAACAAAACGCTTACCATGAAAGTTCTTATATTTCCCGGGTTTATGATGTACTGGCGGAGGTGGAAAATCTTTAGAAGGCGGAAAATTATGCTCTGCGTTGTATTCTATTGGATCCGCAAACAAGAAAACTGAAAAAATTGAAAAAAATAAAGTGAGGAAAAATTTCTTCATTCAGAACTTCCTTTCTAATTGTAATACTAAATCTACCGCCTCAAAAGAGTTTTTTCCTTAGGATTTTCTAAGAATTACTTAAGAAACAATTAAAGATAATTTTCTGGAGCAGGTATATGTTTTTAGCATAAGGCTTAAACCTTAGTAAACAAATTTTCAGGAGATACCAGCATGAAAAAACTTACCAAAACATTACTGTGCAGTGCAATTGCACTTATTATTGGAACAGGTTCTGCTTTTGCAAAAGGCAGAAATAAAATGAACACCGGAAACAAGAATATGCCAGGGAAAGCAAACCGGATGGAATTAAGAGCCAATGATAAAACAACCGCCAAAACAGAATTACTCGGGAAAATTACTTCAGTTGATGAAAAAAACGAGGTAATAAAAATTTCAGATGCCGACGGAAAAGAAACTGAAGTAACTGTAACTCCATTTACAAAAATCCGCATTAATGATGAAAAAGCAGAGAAAACTGTTTCGGACATTAAGAAAGGTGACTGGATTCTCTATTCACTTTTCAACACTGAAACTGAAAAGAAAATTGCTGCACGGATTTACGTAAAGACAAAATAACACAATTTTAACCTGCAGGCTTTGTATATTCCAGAAGTCTGCAGATTTTTCACTTTTTTCAAATCAACTATATTGGTATTATTATAGAAGATAAAAATGATTATAAGAAAAACAATAATTGCATTCACAGTTCTTCTTTTCTCTTTCTCAATGCTTAATGCCGGAGAACTTACATTAAATGATTTTCTTAAAGGCTGGCTTGAAAACGACCGCGACTTAAAAACCGCTGCCATAAACCTTGAAAAAGCAGAACTCTCAAATGAAAAATCAATAATCCAGAACGGATTTGACATCACTCTTTCTTCCGGGACTATGACATTCAGAACTGCAAACGGAATCGGAAATTTTTCTGTAAACCCAAACGTAAAAGCATCACTTCCTTCTGTAAGAAACCTTTCTTTAAGTGCCGGAACTGACATAACAATTTCTTCTGACACAAAAATTGAAAACGCCTCCTTCAGTGCGGGATTTGATCTGATTGATACAGACAAAGAAAAACGTGAACTTACAGAAAAGGAATCACTCCGTGCCGTTCTTGAAGCAAAACGCCAGATTGAATCAAAGGCTCAAAGTTCTGAAAAAAGTTTTTATTCGGAAATCAAATCCCTTCTGGAATCAAGCGAGACTATTGCTTCGTCTAAAAACAGTCTTTATACAGATAAAATTTCTTTTGAAAAAATCAGAACCCAGGGATATGCTGAAACTTCTTCAAATTACCGTCTTGCAGAAATGAAAGTCAGAAATGATCTTCACAGCATTGAGACAAGCGAACGTTCCCTTAATCACAACTTTGACCTGTTTCTTTTAAAATGCGGACTGAAAGAAAATGCTGTTTCATATGAAGACTTCTTAAAAATTTTGGAAAATGAAATATCCGAGCAAAAGATTTTAACTTTTGATGATTTTGAAAAAGAAAATTACAAGCAGCTGGAAAATGCTTTATGGACACAGAACATCAATTCTATGTCCCGAAGTTCTGACAAAAATTACTCCCTCAAAGGAAGCGCCGGATATACTTTCAATAACACCAGTACAAAAAGCTCTGACGGAAAAGCATCTGACAGTCTGGATGCAAAACTTTCTTCATCTGTTCTGGGCATGAACCTGAGCGCCGGCGTAAGCGTTCCGGTAAACCCAAATGCGGCTCCGGCTTTTACTGCTGGAATCAGTTTTTCACCAAACATGCTGAAACTTCAGAAGCTTGAAGACAAAAGCAAAACACTTGATGAAAAAAGTGAAGAGCTTTCCATTGAGTCAGTCTTATACAATTACAATATCGCAGCCGCAGACAAAAAACAGACTGCCGAAGATCTGAAATGGAATATGTCTACGATTGAAGAAAACCTTTCAATGTATACAAAAACTGAAAGTGACATGAAATATTATTTTGACCGCGGGATCATTACAGAAAGTGAATACCTTTCGGCAAAATCAAATAAAGAAAAATACGAAATTGAAAAAACTCTGAATCTTCTTGATATCATTATCAGTAACTGTGACACACAGAGTCTTTTTTATTCTCATAAATAAAGGTCGATAGAAATGGCAAAATCTAAATCAAAAAAGAAAATAACAATTTCAATCATCATCATTCTGATTCTGGCAATTATTGGAGCAGGACTTTTCTTTGGAAGAAAACTGATGAAAAAAGCAAAAACCTCAGAAACATTTTACACTGTACGCGAAGAAATTTATGAAAATGTAATTGAAATTTCAGGTACAGTTTCTGCTGCCCAGTCACAGACGCTTCAGGCTTTAAGTTCCGGAACCGTAACTTGTGTAAACGTAAAAGCCGGAGACCGGGTAAAAAAAGGCGACATCCTTATTCAGCTTGATGACACAACTGAAAAATACAATCTTGCAAAACATGATTACGATATGGATACAACCCGAATTTCGGGAAGCCGCCGCCAGATGGAGCTTATGGAAACCCAGAGAAATGCCCTGCTTCGAAAAGTTGAAGACCGTAAAGTTACAGCCACTTTTGACGGCATCATTGCACAGCTTGATGTAGCCGTTGGAGATTCTCTCGAAGCAAAAGACTCAGTCGGTGTAATAGTAAACAAAGATTACCTTACAGCAGAAGTTGAAGTTGCAGAGAATGATGTTTCAAAACTGAAGCTCAATCAGAAAGTTTTATTCACCTTCGCGGCCATGAAAAATGAAACTGTAACAGGATACGTTGTAAGCTGGCCGGCAGTTGGTGAAATTACAAGCCGCGGTGCTACAGTCGTAAAAGCAAAAGTACGCATTGACGAATACCCTGAACAGATTCTTCCAAATTATTCTTTTACCGGGAAAATAGAGCTTAGCCCAAACGAGACAAATCTTGTTGTGGAACGCTGGGCAATCGGTTATGACGACAACAAACAGGCTTATGTTGTCCTTGCAAAAACCGGCGAACGGGTTGATGTAAAAGTGAAAAACTACGGAAACCAGTATGTAAAAATCATATCGGGTCTTAAAGGAAACGAAGTTCTGAAACAGCTTACAGAACCAAAGCAGAGCGGATGGAAGCGTCAGGGACAAGGAGGAAACAAAACTCCGGCTCCTGGCGGAGCACCAGTCCAGATGCCTCGAAAATAGTTTAGGTTGCTTATGGAAGAAACTGTAATTGCAATGAAAGATGTTACCCGCGTTTATAAAATGGGCGAAACAGAAGTCCATGCGCTTCGCGGTATCAGCTTTGAAATAAAACAGGGCGAAGAAGTTGCCATTATGGGACCATCAGGTTCCGGAAAATCTACCTGCATGAATATGATCGGCTGTCTGGACAGACCAACAGGCGGCATTGTGGAAGTTGGCGGAAAAGAAACTGCCCTTATGACACAAAAAGAACTGGCTGAACTCCGAAACAAAACTGTAGGATTCGTTTTTCAGCAGTACCATCTGATAAACTCTTTGAACGTTATTGAAAACGTCATGCTCCCTCTCAGGTATCAGAAAGTACCGAAAAGCCAGCGCTACGACATGGCTTTTGAAGCACTGAAAAAAGTGGGCATGGAAGAACGCATTCACCATCGTCCCCACGAACTTTCAGGCGGACAGAAACAGAGAGTTGCCATCGCCCGTGCAATCGTGACAAAACCAAAAATCATTCTTGCCGATGAACCAACAGGAGCTTTGGACAGCAAAACCGGAAAACAGGTTATGGACATTTTCCGCCACATTAATTCTCAGGGTACTACAATCGTAATTGTTACTCATGATCCGGGCATTGGAGCTAATTGCCGCCGCTGCATAAAAATCTTTGACGGTCTCATTCAGGATGACGGTCTTTCTTCAGCAAAAAAACAGGAGGCGGAAAATGTTTGAAGATTTTATTAATGCCTTCCAGAATTTTGTAAGAAACAAAGTGCGCACTTTTCTTTCGCTTCTTGGAGTAATTATTGGAGTTGCAAGCGTTATTGTAATTACCAGTATGGGAGCTTCATCAACAAACAAGATTAAAGGCACTTTCGGAAACTCAGGGCTTGATGTGGTCCAGATGTCAAAAGGATGGATGATGCGCGGAAGCCGTGCCAGTTCAAGTGTGATTCAGTTTAATGAAAGCTTCCGCGAGGAACTTTTCGGCCAGATCCGCGGCATAAAATCAATCTGGTTTAAAAACAGCTTTAGCCCAACTCTGGCTTACGAAGACCTTTCTGCCAGCACTTCCTGCGGAGCAATCGAAACCGGTTACCTTGAAATGTACAACTTCGAACTTGAAGACGGCACTTTTTTCACCGTTACCGACAACGAAGAAGGCTCCCAGAAAATCATTCTGAACCACGACACAGCCGAAAGTCTGTTCCCCAAAGGGGACGCCGTCGGTCAGATGATCACTCTTGTTCAGGGAAAAATTACATTCGGATTCAAAGTAATCGGTGTTCTAAAAGAACAGAGCACTGGAATGGAAAACAGTGCTGCCTACGTTCCACGCGGATGGTACGCAAAAAAAATAAAACCGAATCCTACGGCCGACAATATTCTGGTTCAGGCAATGAACGAAAGTCTGGCAACAGATCTTGCTGACCGAATCAAAACCTGGTGCACAGAAAAAGCTGATTCCGATCTTGCTGTAAACGTGACCTCCATGCAGAGCATGATAGAACAGATGAGCGAAATCACAAACACCTTAAGCCTGATGCTTGCAGCCATTGCCGCAATTTCCCTTTTAGTCGGCGGCATTGGAATTATGAATATTATGATTGTTACTGTAACTGAAAGAAAACAGGAAATCGGAATTCGGAAAGCTTTGGGCGCTTCGCCTTTTGACATTAAGCGCCAGTTCCTTGTAGAAAGCGCAAGCATTACCCTTATGGGCGGACTTCTCGGCGTAATCCTTGGAGTTGTAATCAGTCTTTCCGTTGAATACATAAAGAGCGAAGACTTCATCATCAACTGGGAAGCCTGCGTAATCTCTTTTGTATTCAGCGTTGTGGTTGGAATCTTCTTCGGCTACAACCCGGCCTCCCGGGCCGCAAAGCTTGACCCGGTTGTAGCACTGAGCGGAGAGTAGAAAAAAATGGACCGCATGGATGCGGTCCAAGACATAAGCGAGTTTTGCTGTTTTTTACGAAGTAAAAATGGAGCCTTGCGACCAAAGCAAAATCTCGCAGAGGACAATTTGCATGGACGCAAATTGTCCGCCTTACATTTCCCAGAGCTCTGCAAGTTCCAGAAGGAGCTGTTCGGTTTTTTCCCAGCCGAGACAAGGGTCGGTAATTGATTTACCATAAACCCCTCCGTCCGGTTTCTGGCAGCCGTCTTCGATGTAAGATTCAATCATGAGACCTTTTACAATCTTTCTGATGTCAGCATTGTGACGGCAGCTGTGAAGAACTTCCTTTGCAATACGAATCTGCTGTTCGTACTGTTTACCTGAGTTTGCGTGGTTACAGTCTACAATAACACCAGGGTTCTTGAGTCCTGCCTTTGCATAAAGATCACACAGGTCACGGAGATCTTCATAGTGATAGTTTGAAATATTTGTTCCGTGGCGGCTTGTTGAACCGCGGAGAATAGCATGAGCCAGAGGGTTCCCTTTTGTTTCAACTTCCCATCCTGAGTACAGGAATGTGTGATTATGCTGGGCTGCTGTAATAGAGTTCATCATAACTGAAAGGTCACCGGAAGTAGGATTTTTCATTCCAACAGGAACATCAATTCCCGAACTTACAAGTCGGTGCTGCTGGTTTTCTACAGAACGTGCCCCAACTGCAATGTACGAAAGAACATCGGCCAGGTACTGGAAGTTTTCAGGGTAAAGCATTTCATCAGCACAAGAGAAGCCCGATTCTGCAATGGCACGCATATGCATTTTGCGGATTGCGATTACACCTTTCAGAAGGTCAGGAGCTTTGTTTGCATCAGGCTGATGGAGCATTCCTTTGTAACCGTCACCAGTTGTGCGAGGCTTGTTTGTATAGATACGCGGACAGATAAGAATCTTGTCTTTGATTTTTTCCTGAACTGTGCGGAGACGCTTACAGTAATCAATTACTGCATCTTCCCGGTCAGCAGAACATGGCCCGATAATAAGAAGAAGACGCTTGTCTTTTCCAGAGAAAATATTTTTGATTTCTGTATCATTCTTCTTTTTGATTTCTGCAAGTTCATCGCTCATAGGATACATTTCAGAAATTGTAAGAGGATCCGGAAGACGGCGTTTGAATGTCATGTGCAGCTGGTCTACACCGTTATTTTCGCGGATAAGAGCAGGTGCTACAGGATTCTGCGGACGAGTGAAAGCGGCGAATCTTGTTTTGTTTGCTTTCTTTGTATTGATTTCTCTTTCAAGAATTGTAAGCCCGAATACTTCTGCTGTTTCGTTTGAAGCAATGGCAGCAACTGTAGGGTCATTCAGTTCCTTAATGAATTTTGCAGCAAGGGCTGTATTTGAAAACGGAACAATTTCCAGTTTATGTGCTTTAATGAATTTATCACACTGGCTTAAAGCCTGCGGATGAGAATAAACCTTTTTGATTGTCTTCATTGAAGCGCCTTCACAAGCCAAAAGATTGTGAACAACATCAATTTCAATAACATGGGTTACGTAAAGGTTTCCCGTATAAAGCAGGTCTGTTACAGAACCAACTTCACCCGCATAATTATTTTCCAGTGGCAGAACAACACAATCGTGTTCCCCGCTTTCAACGGCTTTATATGCTTTTGAGAATTCATCATATGCGATAAGTTCTGCAGCAGGATACATTTTTTTTGCAGCAATGTGACAGAACGCCCCGTCTGTTCCAACATAAGCTACCTGAATTTGTTTCTTATTTTTTGCCATAGTGTTTTTTCCGTAGAGGTTATTCTAATACTTTAAATATAAATATTCAATTTAAGCAGTACTAAAGTATTTTAGTATCACTTCAGTTTTACCTGGACACCCATTTTCAAAGCTTCAAGATCAAAATCAACATATTTTTCGTTTTTCATTTCAGGAACAAATCTGAAACGTCCGTCTGCAGTTTTTTCAACCCTTCCCTTTATAGGCTTTTTAAATGGGATTTCTGCTTCGCATCCGGCTTCCCCATTTTCACCAAGAAGGAACCTGGCATCAGGCCGGATGTAAACATAAATCTCATCTTTGGAAACAGGGGTGTCTGCAATAATGCTGCTGACTCCGGCGCCCTGCATACTTCTGTAAAGAAGCTCAAATTTCGAATCTTCAAGATCGGATATTTTTTTATTTAATTTTTCCACATCAGCTTCATGATCTCTTTTTTCCTGATCAAGTTCATGCATAACCGAAACTTTATCCTTATACTGTCCGTAAACTTCTTCGGCCAGAGATTCAGTAATCAAATCAACAAGATAAGAATCAGCTTCTGTATAAAGACCAATCTGATTTCTATGAGGAATATCCAGCACTTTCTGATCCAGATATTTATAATCAAGATACATCTGTTTAATTTCTGCCATCAGTTTCTTAAGTTCAAGATCACTGATATTTCCTTCACCAAATGCATGATTCTTTTCAGGATTAAGTATTCTTTTATTATTTAAGGCCGGACTACTTAAAAGGCTTTCTGCATATTCATCTTCAATTACAGGGTCCAGCTGATCAATTTCTTTCTGAAGTTTTTCAGAAACTGCAGTAAGGTTTTTTCTCAGTTCATACTGATAAGAATTGCGCATTTTAGTCATCTCATTTTCAAGAGATGTAAGCCTGAGTTCATATTCCTTTATAAGCTTTTGTCTTTCAAGTTCCTGAAGCTGGCGTTCAGAATCAATTGCTTTCTGCTGTTCTTTTGCGGCATCAAGTTTTGCATTATCATATTCATTCAGTTTATTCTGATAAGTTTCAATTTCGGCATCGGCCGCATCAAGAAGAGGATCATACTGTGCAATGATTTCACGAACTTCATCATCATAAGCTTTATGTACTGCAGACTGACGTTTTGTCTTCTCGCTGCGACTTCTAAGATTCAAGGAATCAATTGTCCAAAGATCTGCGTCCCGTTTATCCAAAGCTGCATTCAAGGCACTCTTTTTTTGGCTTTCAATCTGTGCCTTATTTTTTACAGCAGATTCAAACTGCTCCTGAGTTCTGGAAACTGTATTAATCAGATTTTTAAGATTTATATCATCAAACTCTTCTACATTTACTTTTATATCACGGTTTGTTTTATCAATTGATTTTGAAATTACAAAAGACACAACCAAAATAATCAAAACACAGCCGCTGAGTATAGCAGGAATAAACAGAGACCGGTTCTTTTTTGTCTTTGCAAATTCTTCTTCAAGATTATATGCATTTACTCTGTTACGAAGTTTTAAAGGTTCCAGTTCTTTCTGAAGGAACAGAAGGACATCCTTATGGCGCTGCTCTTCAACGTCGTTCATTATTTTGCTGTCATTGTCCATATTCCACTCCATTCTGCAGGTGCTGATTTATTTCCCATTCTTTCAAGGAACACTTCGGTAACATCAAGATCTGCATCCTTCATCAGTTTTCGTGCAGACTTCCAGTCACCTTCATAATAAGCCTTAAGACCTTCTTCAAAGACCTTATATTTTGCTATGAGATTAATATCCATTTCCTCTTTGTCAAAAGGGAAGTAGATTTTCTTTCCTTCTGTTTTTCCTTTAACCTGAACTGTATCAATTTCAAAGAAAATAAATCTGTCACTTTCTTTTTCAGTTTCTTCCTTTACATATGAAGATACAATTACAGGCAGATGATAAATTCTTGTAAGTCCTTCAAGGCGAGAAGCAGAGTTTACGTTATCACCGATTACTGTATTTGCCATGTGTTCGTTAGAACCAATGTTTCCATAGAATACATTTCCACCGTCAATTCCTACACCAACATCAATTGAAACGGCCTGGAAAATTCTTTCTTCCGATTCTGTAAGTTTTCGTTTCTTTTCAACTTCTTCGCGGCGCACTTTCATACTTTCGCGAAGAGCCGCCGTAACACGGGTAATATCCCATGCCGAACAGATAGAGTCATAGGATTTAGATTGCTTTGATTCAAGTGTTCCATAAACGGCAAGAACTGCATCACCAATAATGGAACCTATAACCCCGGAATGACTGTGAACTTTATGAATTACTCTGTCATAGTGAACGTTCAAAACGTCGATAATATCATTTCCCAATGTTTCTGTACGGTATGTAAAACTTTTGATGTCACTGAAAAGCATTACAAGTTCCTGCTGCTGACCTTCAAGAGCAACGCCATGTTCTGTATAGGCTTTTGCAACAACGTCTTTTGAAACAAACTTTTTAAATGTACCCATCAGGTTATTAACAGAAGATGAAAGGGAATTGAAAGAAGCTGCAAGATAAGTAACATCATTATTCTCTGCATGATCAAGATTGATTATTCCAAGTTCTTTATTCTGATTCATTTCATAAAGATCATTGGTAATATCTCGCAAAGTTGCAAATTCGCGGCGAATAATAACGTATCCGACAACGATGTAGAAAACAGTTAAAATAATAATTGCAAGTGCCATAAGGCCGGAAATACGTTTTATATTTTCTTGTGTATCTTTACGGAGTTCTGCACGAATAACAAAATAATCCCAGTCTTTCTGATATTTATAAACTCCAAAATATTCCCCGGAAAGAGTATCAAAGTTGATTGAACCTTCCATGATACCTTCTTCCTTTCTGGTGTTCATTTCTTCAAGGGCTTTTTTATCAAGAAATTCATGCCAGTAATTTTCATCGTTTGCACAGGCAACAAATTCCAGTTTTCCTTCCGAATTAACCCCCATTGCAAGACTATTTGCATTTGAAAAACCACTTGCAGCAGCCTTCACGATAGAACTATTTACAGAACTTTTATCCTTTGAGTACTGATATATCTGATACTGGTTTGTTGTGTTTGTATACAGATCCTTCAGCTGAGCAACCATAATAGTATTATTCAGTCTGATTGTTTCACGCTGGGAAAGCTGAATTGTAATAAGATTTGTTGCTATATTTGATAATAGGATAAGTGAAATAAAAATCAACAGGATTTTAAAACCGATAGGAACAATCCTGGTTTTACCAACCCTGGCGAAAAAACGGATTTTGGACATGATACCCACCAATCATTCTAAATTAAACTCTTTCCTAATTTCGTAATATTACTATTATAT
>JAHBAD010000022.1 GCA_018385395.1 Treponema sp. | reverse complement strand
CTTCAAGCATCGAAGGAACATTTCTACCAAGAACAAGAGTCGTACCGTCGGGAACGGAAACATTCAATGAATCGTTATTATAAATATCAAATGAACGGGTCCCTGCTTCAAAAATAGTTTTTGAAAATCCTTTTTTCCTTGAAAAAATATTTGGAACAAAAGCTTTTGGAATATTGCAGGATACTGCACATTGATAAGTTGTCACCTTTTTACTACTTGAAAGACCAATATAAGCTTTATTGATATGATCCAATGCTGTTTTTACGTCTTTATCTGAAATATCAGGAATATTATTTTTTATAATACCTGCAACAAGTTCAGGATCAGCTTCTTTAGGGACAGCAGGAAAAAAAGCATTTTCATTATCCAAAAGATCCAAAGGATTTACCTGAAATCCTTCAGGTGCTGATTTACAGGAGAAAAATAAAATTAAAAGGGAAACGGCTCCCCACATACTGAAAAGCCGTTTCACCATTTTGAAATTAGATTTTTTCAACCTTAATGCTCCAGGTTTTATCATCTGCATCAACAGTAGTTCCTGAAAGACCTTCAACCCATGAAGATTTTTCTGCAAGAACTTCACCGCTGATCATATCAGTAAATGTTTCATAAGCAGCCTTAAGGTCAGCATCTCCGCTTACAGAAAGAGAAATCCTGTCTGTAACATTGAAACCTGATTCTTTACGAAGATTCTGGATTCCACGGATAAGGTCACGAACGTAGCCTTCTTTTTTAAGTTCGTCCGTTACTTTAGTATCCAGAGCAACTGTAAGAGTACCTTCATTTACTACTTTCAGGTTTTCTTTTTCAATGCGTTCAACAATAAGTTTTTCTTCTGTAAGTTCAACATTCTGTCCTTCAACATCAATAACAAGAGCATTTCCGTTAAGAACCTGTTCAATCTGTTCAGAAGTAAGAGTCATTATGATGCTTGCAGCAGCCTTCATCTTAGGACCAAGTTCTTTACCCATTACCTTGAAGTTTGCCTTTGCCTTGTATTCAACAAGTTCATCTTCTTTGTCGTGGAAAACAACTGATTTAACATTAAGTTCTTCAGCAATTGTATCCTGCATGTCAGAAAGAACAGCACGTTCTTCTGCATTACGAGTAACAAGCTGGCAAGAAGCCAGTGGCTGACGGTTTTTAAGGTTGAACTGATTACGAAGTGAACGTCCCATAGAAACAGCCTTCTGGACTGTAGACATACGGAATTCCAAAGCTTCATCCCGCATTTTTTCGTTGTATACAGGATAATCACAAAGGTGAACTGATTCCTTGTCACTTTCTGTCTTAAAGTTCTGGTACATAGTTTCTGTAATGAAAGGAATTACAGGAGCTGCACATTTACAGAAAGTTTTGAGTGCATAGTAAAGTGAAGCATAAGCTTCTATCTTGTCATTGTCGTTTCCAGATTTCCAGAAGCGGCGGCGGTTACGGCGGATATACCAGTTGTTAATCTGATCAATGAATGCGATAAGTGGATCAATAGCGGCAGAAAGGTCGTAATCATCAAGGGCAGCTGTAACATCTTTTATCATTTTCTGAGTAACAGAAAGAATCCAGCGGTCAAGAGGATTTTCTGGAAGTTTACTGTCAAATTCATGACCTTTACAGGTTACTCCGTCAATATTTGCATACTGAACAAAGAATGAATATCCGCTCCAAAGAGGAATAAGAATGTTCTTAAGAACTTCGCGAACTCCGGCGTCAGAGTAACGGAGGTCATCTGCCTTAACAACAGCCGAGTGAATCAAGAACAGACGAAGTGCATCAGCACCGAACATATTGATTGCTTCAACAGGATCTGTGTAATTTTTGAGAGACTTAGACATTTTTCGTCCATCTTCTGCAAGAACAAGTCCGTTTACGATACAGTTCTGGAATGCAGGTTTGTCAAAAAGGTGACTTGCAAGAATTGTAAGTGTGTAGAACCAACCGCGTGTCTGGTCCAGACCTTCTGAAATAAAGTTTGCAGGGAAATGACTTTCGAAGAATTCTTTATTTTCAAAAGGATAATGCTGCTGTCCGTAAGGCATGCTTCCTGATTCAAACCAGCAGTCAAAAACTTCCGGAATACGGTGCATTGTTCCCTTACATTTTGGACAAGGAATTGTAATTTTATCAACAAACTGTTTGTGAAGATCTTCAGGATAAACACCAGAAAGGTCTTTAAGTTCCTGACGGCTTCCTACACAAAGAGTATGTTTACATTCAGGGTCATCACAACGCCAGATTGGGATCGGGTTACCCCAGTAACGGTTACGGCTTACAGCCCAGTCACGTGAACCTGCAAGCCATTTACCAAAACGACCTTCTTTAATATGTGATGGCTGCCATTTAATCTGGCTGTTTGCTCTAAGAAGTGCTTCGTGGTGGTCCTGTACTTTTACGAACCATGAACCGATACCACGGTAAATCAGAGGAGAACCACATCTCCAGCAGTGCGGGTACTGGTGGTTTACAGTTTCCCGTTTTACAAGCTTGCCTTCTTTTTTAAGGCGGTCCATAATATCTTTATCAGCATCTTTTACAAATACGCCTGCATAATCAGGAACTTCTTTTGTGAATTTACATTCAGCATCCAGAGGCTGTACATTTGGTACGCCTGTACCACGGAATACTTTATTATCTTCTTCACCAAATGCCGGCGCAATATGAACAATACCAGTACCGTCTTCTGTAGAAACGTAGTCAGCATTGAACATACGGAAAGCACCCTTTTCACATTTCTGGCCTGATTTTTCTTCACAAACTTTTGGATCAGCAAGGTCTGCAAAATATGGGAAAAGTGGTTCATAAGTTGCATCAATAAATTCTGAACCTTTGTGAGTCCAGAGGATTTCATAATCAGCTTCGTTTTTGAAGTAAGATGAAATACGGGCTTTAGCAAAAATGTAATTTGTTCCGTCAGATTTATCTTTAAGTTTTACGTATTCAACTTCCGGTCCCATACAAAGCCCCAGGTTTGAAGGAAGTGTCCAAGGAGTTGTTGTCCAGGCGATGAAGTATGTATTTTCAAGATCGTTGTCACAGATAGCGGCTGGAAGGCTCTTTACCTTGAAGCGGATTGTAACTGCAGGATCCTGCTTGTCTTTATACCCTTGTGCAAGTTCATGGGAAGAAAGAACTGTTGAGCAGCGTGGACAATATGGAAGAATGTACTGTCCTTCGTAAATGAGCCCTTTATCCCAGAGCGATTTTGCAACCCACCAGATTGATTCCATGAATTCAGGATTCATTGTTTTGTAGTCGCGGTCAAAATCTACCCAGCGGCCCATACGTGTAATCGTCTTACGCCATTCTGATGTGTAGCGGAGGACAGAAGCACGACAGGCTTCGTTGAATTTATCAACGCCCATTTCTTCAATTTCGTGCTTTGAGTTAATTCCAAGTTCTTTTTCAATAAGATTTTCGATTGGAAGACCATGACAGTCCCATCCGAAACGACGGTCTACCTTTTTACCCTTCATTGTCTGGTAACGTGGAATAATATCTTTAATTGTAGATGGAATAAAATGTCCAAAGTGTGGAAGTCCTGTTGCAAATGGAGGTCCGTCAAAGAAAACGAATTCTTCAGAGCCTTCGCGCTGACTTACTGATTTTTTGAAAGTGTCATTTTTTTCCCAGAACTTTAAAACTTCTTCTTCCTGTTTTGGGAAATCTACTTTTGGATCAACTGGAGTGTACATTAGATTAAATACCTCAATATATAGTTATAACTAATCTATTATACACAATATGACCATTTTATTAAAGTGAGGGATGAATATGTGTTATTGCTCCTGCTAAGGCGTCAGCTGCGTGGTCAGGCTTCGGTTCCGCTTCAAGATTCAAAAGGATTTTTATATAACGCTCAACAAGTTCCTTATCTGCGGTGGCAGATCCTGTAACAGCACTTTTTATCTGATTTGGAGTATATTCGCAAAGTTTTATGCAGTTCTGAGTAAGACAAAGAGTAACCACTCCTCGCGCTTCGGCAACTGTCATGGCACTTGAAGCATTTTTGGCAAAATAAAGAGTTTCCATTCCCGCTTCATCCGGTTTAAATTCATCTATAACAGCCTGAAGCCGCTGATAGATTGCAAGAAGTCTTTCTCCATGAGGACTTTCAGCTTTTGTGTTAATGACCCCATAACTTACCATACGATAACGGCCGTTGTAATAATCCACAACTCCAAAACCGGTATTAGCAAGCCCCGGGTCAATTCCTAAAACCCGGTGAATTTTTTTTCGGGAAACTTTTTCTGTTACAGCGGAAGCAGAACCTGGAAGGCTCTGAAAATCAGATGGTGTCATTTCTTTCTGATTATATCATAATTCGATTTAAAAGAAAAAAAAGCCAGAACATTTGTTCTGACTTTTCCTTATAAAGACGGCACAAAAACCGCCTCCATTGTTTGTCTCGTTTAAGAAAACTTTATTAAGCTTCTGGTTCGAAGTCATCTGGATATTCAGCTGTGTGGTAAACGTTCTGAACATCGTCGTTGTCTTCGAGTTTGTCGATCATTTTCTGAACTTTAGCTGCTGTTTCAGCATCAACTGCTGTGTAAGCATCTGGAACCATGGCTACTTCAGCAGAAAGTGATTCGTATCCTTTTTCGTTGAGAGCATCCAGAACGTCTGCGAAAGCATCTGGAGCAGTTGTAACTGTGATAACTCCATCTTCGTTTACGATGTCATCAGCACCTGCTTCAAGAGCAACTTCCATAAGTTCATCTTCTGATACTTTTTCTGCATCGTAAGCAATCTGTCCTTTTCTCTGGAACATACGACTTACAGAACCTGTTGTACCAAGGTTTCCGCCTGATTTAGAGAAAATATTGCGAACGTCTGCTGCAGCACGGTTTTTGTTGTCTGTAAGAACTTCAACCATAACAGCAACTCCGCCTGGTGCGTATCCTTCGTAAAGGTATTCTTCGTAAGCTGCTCCGCCGTCTTCACCTGTACCCTTTTTAATAGCACGTTCAATGTTGTCTTTTGGCATGTTAGCAGCACGTGCTTTAAGAATTACTGTACGGAGACGTGGGTTAGAGTTAGGATCTCCACCACCCATGCGAGCTGCAATAGAAATTTCTTTGATGAATTTTGTGAAAATTTTACCACGTTTAGCATCGGCAAGACCCTTTGCATGTTTAATGGTGGCCCATTTACTATGTCCTGACATTAGGAACTCCTTATGTATAATAGAATACTAATATTATCAGACTAATATATCATATCGAAAAAGTTTGTTCAATATT
>JAHBAD010000168.1 GCA_018385395.1 Treponema sp. | reverse complement strand
TTATAAAGCCATGTAAGGAAATGTTTTGCTCCTCCATTAAGGATTCCGTTTGAACCAAGGAAATCCATAAGAACAATTGCAACAATCCATACAACCATAATAATCAGAAGAAGAACTGCATCAATATTTGTTCCAAGTGGAACAAAAAGTCGCAGTATAAGAAATACGCCTGCAATAAGTTCAATCACAGAAAACACAACACAGAGAATATCTTCAATGTTTTTATCAAAAATGTGACGGATTGCTTTTACAGCTTCATCTCCGCCCCCCTGAAGTCCCCAGATACCACTGATAATCAGAAGACATCCAAGGGCAATCTGCATAAGCAGAGTACTGATTGATTTTGTTTCTTTTGTAGCCATTTTTACCTCCAAAAATAAACCTAACGCCGGATAAGCATCAGTATAAATGCCAGAATAAAAAATACAAATGGAACTATTGTAAATAGAAGTGTTGAAAGAGGAAGTCCCCAGACTACAGGACCTGCAGCAGTAACAACATGAAGATCAATCATAAGATCATAGACCATTCCTGCATAGGTTGTAATAAAACCAGCTACAAGACTCATCCATGAAATATCACGGGTCTTGCTCCAGAGCATGATTGCAAGAAATGCTGTTATTCCGCCTGCGGCCAGTTTTATTATTGAGAGAGTGATTTCAGCCTGCTGCATACTTCAGTCCCCTTTCATCATTTTTTAATTTAGTGAATACTCCCTTGTCAGCCCCAAAAGGTACAATTGAATGTTCATTATAATCAGGATTAATGACTATTCCCTTATCAAGACAAAAAAGAACAAAGTCATCATATTCATCTTCGGAAATTCTAGGATAAAGATAAGGTCCTTTACGTTCAAAGAACTTTGCAAGAACCTGATCATAAATAAACCAGTTTTTTTCTTCCCGTTCTTTCATTGCTTTAATGAGATCATAAACAGAACGGGTAACAGCAGCTATAAGCGGTGAAGGTAAATCTATTTTCTCAAAGATTTTATTTTCATCAAAACCGGGCTTTACGCAAACCATGTAAAGGCTGTCTGTCCAAGGAAGGGGTGGTTTTACAGAAACGGAATCCATTTTTGCAATTTCAGAAAGCCCCGGATGATTCTCATTCCAAGGTTCCCAAA
Source organism: Treponema sp. (assembly GCA_018385395.1). Taxonomy (GTDB): domain Bacteria; phylum Spirochaetota; class Spirochaetia; order Treponematales; family Treponemataceae; genus Treponema_D. The sequence continues at coordinate 4,509 of JAHBAD010000168.1, read as the reverse complement.
GAGGGAAAAAATCTTGTGCACAGGATGTAAAAATAACCTGGCGCGGGCTTTGCAAAAGTTCACTGACAGCCTTATTAATCTGATTATCATACTCTGTTACAAAGAAACCGGTAATACCACGGTTCAAAACATTTTTGAATTTTGTAAAGGCATCTCCCCCGCCCCAGCCAAGAATTGCACGCCCGCCAGCCTGATAAAGGTCTGTAAGACGTACACCTTTTTTTGTGTACAGAAAACACCCACGGGCACGTGTAACAGCACCGTAACGGTTAAATATTTCTTTTTTCAGCTGATTTTCAGTCATCCTAAGCCCCGTATTTAAAAGAAATTTTATTACGGCTTACATCAGCCTGAACATTTCCGCCGTTTTCAAGCTCGCCAAAAAGAACTTCATCAACAAGTGGATTTGCAAGACGGTCTTCCACGATGCGGGCCATATTACGGGCACCAAACTCGCGGGAATAACCTTCATCAGTAAGGTAATCAAGAGCCTTATCTGTAACTGTAAGAGTAACCTTGCGTTCTGCCATACGACCGGAAAGTTTACGAACTTCCTTTTCACAAACCATACGGGCCACTTTTTTATCAAGGTGACCGAATGGGATAATGCTGTCCAGGCGGTTACGGAATTCCGGACTGAATTCACGGTCTACTGCTTCTTTAAGGGAAGCTTCTGCACTCTCTGCAGTTTCTGTGCCGAATCCGATGCCAGGTTTTTCCATATCGCGGGCGCCGGCATTACTTGTCATAATGATGATGCATGAGCGGAAGTCTGACTTACGTCCCTGGTTATCAGTCAACTGACCGTAATCCAGTACCTGAAGAAGCACATTATAAATATCTTCATGAGCCTTTTCAATTTCATCAAAAAGGATTACTGCATGAGGATTTTTTCTCACGTCTTTTGTAAGCTGTCCGCCTTCTTCAAAGCCAACGTATCCTGGAGGAGACCCGATAAGACGGCTGACTGCATGTTTTTCCTGATATTCAGACATGTCATAGCGCAAAAGAGGTTCACCCAAAGTTGCAGCAAGTGATTTTGCAAGTTCCGTTTTACCAACCCCTGTTGGTCCTACAAAAAGATAACAGGCTTCAGGCTTATCAGGATTACGGAATCCGGCTCTGGCACGCTTAACAGCCTTTGCCACAGCCTGAACTGCTTTATCCTGTCCAAATACTTCGGAACTGAGAATACTTTCGATATTCTTAAGTTTTTTCTTATCATCACCTTTTACAGTCTCAAGCGGAAGATGTGCAATTTTTGCAGTTACTTTACGGATAATTTCTTCATCAACTAAAGGTGCTTTTGCTGAAGCTTTTCCAGCCTTTTTTACTTCTTTTCCTTTGAATCCGCCGTTTTTTGTAATATTCATCCAGGCTCCGGCTTCATCTATAAGGTCTATAGCCTTATCCGGAAGACGACGGTCAGGAAGATACTGAACCGAAAGATTTACGGCAGTTTCAATTGCATCTGAACTGAAGCGAACGTGATGGTATTCTTCGTATTTTTTCTGAAGACCTTTAAGAATCTGAACAGCTTCACCTTTAGTTGGTTCCAGAATGTCGATTTTCTGAAAACGGCGTGCCAAAGCCCGGTCCTTTTCGAAGTTCTTAGAAAATTCTTCATAAGTGGTGGAACCGATAACGCGAACCTGACCGCCTGCAAGGACAGGCTTTAAAAGGTTTGCGGCATCCATATTTGTGCTGCCGTTTGACCCTGCCCCCATAATCATATGGATTTCATCAATAAAGAGGATTACTTTCTTCTGTTCAAGAACTTCCTTAATTACCGCATTAAGGCGTTCTTCAAAGTCCCCGCGGAACTTACTTCCGGCAAGAAGAAGACCAAGATCCAGAGAATAAATTTCAAATCCTTTAAGACTGGCTGGAACTTCACCTTTTACAAGTCGCTGGGCAATGCCGTAAGTAATGGCTGTTTTTCCGACGCCGGCATCTCCTACATGAAGAGGATTATTTTTTGTGCGTCGGCAGAGAATCTGGATTGTGCGTTCAATTTCTTCTTCGCGCCCAACAAGGTCATCGTATGCACCGGCTTTTGCCTGTTCATTCAGATTTGTTGTGAACTTCTGAAGAGCGTCATACTTAGGTTCCTGATTTTCTATTGCAGAGTTCATTCCTTCGGCAAAAGGCCCCGGATTAAAAGGCTGCTGACCGCTCTTTGAGCCCCGAAGGCTGCGGGTTTCCTGGCGGATTCTTGAAACAACTTCTGTAAGACGCATCTTGTCTACCCCGCCACGGCGAAGATAGTACGAAGCATAGTTATTCGGTGTCTCAAGCATTATCACCAGAAGATCTGTAATGTCCAGAACATCAGTTTCGGCAGAAAGACAATGAAAAATTGCCTTGTTCATCATATTCTGGAAACCTGCAGATTCTACAGGAACTTTGAAAATATCATCCTGGGCTGCAGCAGTGGAAACAGGAACCTTTGTAGCGAGGTAATCGCAGGTTTCTGTACGTATTGTTTCGGTATTTGCGCCGCAGGCCGTAAGAATTTTCACAACCACATCATACTGAAGGGCAACAGACAGAACATGTTCCGGCGTAAAAAACTGATGATGTGCTTTTTTTGCAGTCATCAGAGATTCCGAGAGAATCTTTGCCAGAGTTGGAGTAAGTTTCATCTGTTTTACATGTGAATTAGGGTTATTTGAATCAGTCGCGCTCAATTTCTACCCTCAACGGAAAACCGTTTTTTCGTGCCAGCTGGGTTGTCAAGTTTGTACGTGACAAGGCAATATCGTATGTATAAGATCCCACAACAGAAGAACCAGTCTGATGAACTTTTTCCATCAGATCTTCTGCTTCAGGCACTGCTTTATTGAAAATATTTACTAGAACATCTACAACAAAATCCTTTGTAGTGTAATCATCATTATAGAAAATAACACTGCATTCAGGAGGCGGGAGAATATCTGAAATTCCTTCAGATATACCCATAGAAGAATTATGTTCTGTTTTAAACAAATCACTCATGAGTTAAATATAGCAAATTTCAGGCGATTCTTCCAATCTGTAAGAATAAATTTACCTTATATCCTGAACAATGAGCTTAATTGTTCCAGGATTCTTTATTCCGGCCTTTTTTCTCTGATCAAGAATTTCGTTTTTATCCATGGAAATCTGGGCAGCCTGGCACACTTTTCTGGAATAATCAGAAAGAAGGTCTGGTTTTGAAGCTTTACATGCAACAAGCACGTGCTGACGCTTTAATGTATTTTCAAGGAACATAAGGAATTCATCATTATCTACAGGAAGTTCAGCAAGATAGATGATTTTTTTCAAATCATGAATATTTGCAAGAGCTTCACAACATTTCTTTAATTTTGGAGTAACAGATTTTGTTCCGTCTTCAAGAGTAACAGTTTCTTCCGCAAATACATAAAGCTCAGCAGTAGTTGCAGGCAGACCTTTTGAAGGATAATCCTCAATGCTGCTGAAACCGACATTTTCGCAAAGAATCTTGATATTTTTATCTATTATCTTTCTTTCGGCAGCATCTTCTGTGAACGTTCCGTTTTCGGCATTCATTGTATCAACAACACTAGCCAATTCTTCCATACTGATAGCAACTGAAGTATTTTCTTTTGCAGGTGCTTTTTCAGAATTCTGGTTCATAATGCTTGAAAGCATGTCTTCAGGTTCATTTGTCACGTTTGGCTCAACTCTAGTCATTGGTTCTGCCCCCATAGAAAGTGCTTCTTCATCTCCGGCTCCGATTTCTGCGCTGAAAGTATCATCTTCCTCGTCATCGTCTTCTTCAGCATCCATCCAGACTGCAAGTTTTTCTTCCGAAACTCCCCCATTTTCAAGGAAATTCACGTCGGTTTTCTGTGAAGAAGCAATGGAAACCACTACTTTTCCGTCAGAATTACGAACAATACAACCTGCCTCATTAAGACTGAAATTAGGATTTTCTTCTGCAAGGCGAATATGACAAAGTGATGTACATCCGGCAAAAGAATCATCCGCTATATCTGTAACATTTGCTCCAATAACAATAGAAACCAATCCTGTGCAAAGTGCAAAAGCCTGTTTTTCGATGATCTGAACTGATTCAGGGAAAACAACATTTGTCAGGGATGAACAACCTAAAAATGCCTTTGCTCCGATATAAGCAATATCAGTTCTGAAAGGAACTTCCGGCAATGCCGCACAATTCATAAAAAGCCCTTCAGGAAATTCAGAAACTACATTTGGCATGTTCACTTTTGACAAATTTTTACACCCGGAGAACATAAACGGAGTAAGTTCTGAAAGCGATTCTGGAAGTTTTACAGTCTTCAAATTTGTACTATTTTCAAAAAGATTGAATCCAACCTGCTTTACAGATTCAGGAATTGAAATAGTTTCATATGAACAGTTTGAAAAAACATTATCTTCGATAGTATGAACGCCGAAAGGAATACGGCCTGTGAATGAATTATCGTCAATATCTACGCCAACGAGAGTTTTGAGATTATCCCTATAGTAAAGTCCATTTTTGCT
>JAHBAD010000147.1 GCA_018385395.1 Treponema sp. | reverse complement strand
GGCTGTTGAAGAGTTTGTTGGTTTTACAGTTACACGATAGTATCTGAATTTCCATTCTTCAGGATTTGTAATCTGCCACTCAATATGTGAGTCCCCAGGAGCCAATGTAATACTTGCAGTTAAACTGTTGGTTTCTTCACCAAATCCAGTAGCTGTAGTTGGAGTTCCATTTGTCGTTGCAGTGAAAGTTTGTGCGGCGTAAGAACCAAGGGTATACTTTATCCATTCTTTTTTAAGAGATTTGTTTGTTACAAATTCCCAGTCAGCTTCTGTACCATAGAATGCCCATAATTCAAGATTGTTACAATCTTCGTAAATATCAAGTGTTTCAACATCCATTGTAGTAGTGGCCTGTACACCTTTAGGAACTGTCCAGTCAGCGCCAGGGTTTATGTTATCTTTTGTTAGCTCAGTTGGCGTATCTTTTGTTGGCTCAGTTGGGTTATCTTTTTTTGAATAGTAGGCTTTGGTGGTTTCTCTTTTGCGTCCGCTAGCCCTAACAATGGTGATTTTCTGTTCAATTTTATTCTTATAACCTTTATCTGAATAATCTTGTTCAATTTCACTATCTGAATAAGTGATAGTTGATTTTGGTTTTACAAGTTCATGTTCCTGTCCTGATGGGCTGTCTTTTTTCCAGCCGGTAAGAGGAGTTACTCCGCCTAATTTGATTTCATCTGGGTCTACATACGCATTCCAGTACTGGCGCCCAATTTTTGCTTCAGTACCAGTAGGGTATTTTACAGGTCCAAATTCCAGCTTATAACCGCCTTGTGCAGCATATTTGGCTGGAGTAGTATCACCGCCTTGAAGGTTATATTTAATGTAGAATTTATTGATTGTTGGACCTTCGAATTCATTAGCCAAAGAATCAATTGTAACAACATCTTGAATATTTTCAAGTGAAAGATAACACCAGTCAGAAGCTCCTGTTTTGTTCACTGCTGCAATACGGGCAATGTATTCTTTTCCTAACGGAAGCCATACGGTCAGTGTGGTATTATTAGAATAAAGAGAACCTGAAACCCATTTTGGGTCAGAAAGAATTTCTGTTGACCAGGTTTTTATTTCTGCAGTTTTCTTTTCACTGTCTTCTGGGGTCTGTGAAATACTTGTAGCTGTTGCATTTTCACCACGAATGATATATTCAACTCCATCGTCTGTCCATTGTATTGGATTAGTGTCACTTACATGGGCAGTGCTATTGCAAGCGAATGTGTCCATAAGCTTTCCTGCAACGTTTGAAACTTCTGCATATTGAATTTCAAAATGAGTTTCATTTGAAATATCTTCATAAACTCCTTCAGTTTTTTTATATTTTCCAGACCAGTCAAAACGTACCTTATATTCTGTCATGTCAAGATTCATTACAGGGTTTCCGTATGTATCTTTTATGTATGATGCTACAAAGGCAGCTGGTGCTTTTGGTTTTTCTTGAATCAATCTACTGATATAAACATCTTTGTCTGTTGTCATGCCAGGGAAAATCATGATTCTATCAGAATAAACCCATTCAACATCGTCTGTTTTATCCTCAGTAGTATTTTTGTCATCAAGGAAAGTTACAACAAAGTTATATGTGTTTGGAGCAATTCCATCTGCAGATGTTGTATAGTTTGCTTTAGCATTTGCTGTCAGTCCTGTTTCCAATTCTTTAACTTCAGTTTCTGAAATTGGTGTATTTGTCAGAAGGTCTCTGATTTCAGCCGTTACTTTCAGGTTATTTTTAACACTTTCAGGTATTGTCCAACCCTCAAGAATGATATCAAAATTAGCGTATCCGTTTTTACTAAGGCCTTCAGGGCTCAAAATAAAATTTGCTGTATTGTCTGTTTGTGAAAGATCAACATAAGATTTTGCCATAAGGATAGCTGTATTTCCAAGACCTGCCTTACAGTCAGCGGCTGAAGGTGTATCTGTGCCAGATTCTAGAGCTGCAAGCGTAAGATTCCAGGCTCCTTGTGGCATAGAGTATGTAAAGCTTCCTTTCGCACCGATGAAATCTGCTGGATTCAGTTCATATGGACCACAGAATACATTACCGCGTTCACCAAAAAGAATAAACTTATATTTACTTGCTTCCAGTTCAGGCAGAATAAGACGGGCATTAGTAACGCTTGCGTTGATGCCGGCTTTTTTTGCCATTACTTCGTTGTAGTTTTCAATTTCTCCTTTAAGGATAGCGAATTTTTCATAATCAACATTTGTATCGCTGATTTCGCCGTTAATTGGAGAAGCTGATTTAAAGAGTCCGCTACATCCTGAAATCAATGTTGTTGCAAAGATAAGAGATGCGGCAGATGCTAAAAGGTGTCTTTTCTTCATATAGACGCTCCTTAAAATAATGTTTTTTTTCTCTTTTATTTTTTTTTGAGAAGACACAACGTGTCTTTATATTTGTTTTTTTCTGCTTCCTCCTTACTCTTCAAGTGTTTCAATGAAGAATTGATCATAAACAATAACTTCTGCACTATCCATGTATTTATTGCCTTCGTTATCTGTGACAACAAGAACAATTTCGTAAGTTCCAATTTTTAAGTTTGGGACTTCTGGTACATAGAATTGAAAGTACTTACCGTACTGATCAACGTTTAGAGGAAGTGTAAATTCGGTTTCTAGAACCTTATCTACTCCGACCCAGACTGCACTTTCTTCTTTTTCAAGAGAGTACAGTGACCAATAGTATGATGCCGCTTCCGGAGCAACTAGTGCCAGACTCATGCGGTTTCCAACGTAATAGTTAGAAAGCAGCATTGCTTTTTCATCAAAACCTTCGTCACCAGGTTTTAATGATGTGTCATATGGCACTTCTTTTTCCGCAAAATGCTTGTTTGTTTTTTCAAGCATTGGTATCACATTATTTTGACAGGAGGAAAGTGTTATTCCTCCTGCAATTGACATAAGCATATACAGAAGGAAGTAAAGCTTCCCGATACGTTTAACTAATTTTTTCATCCGCCTCCTGTTCTGATGCGCCATCCGATTCCGCCGGAAAGGGATGCACCAAGGCGGTTGTCATAAACACCACCAATGAAGATAAGAAGCTGTTTCCAGTTGATTCCGGTTTGCAGCTCAACGGCGAATGCGGGATACAGATCCAGAAGTCCGTATTCCGGGAAATAAAATGTGTATAAACCAAAAGCTGGACTGAATTTGATAAACCATCCAATATCTACAGATTTTGGTTTTTTGTAATATCCGATTACACCAGAAATTTTTGGACCAATAATATACGGTGTATGAATAGTGTGTCCGGTTTTGAGATCAATATATGAAAATGGAAATGACGGATTTGGAATGCTGACAGATATATCTATAGAACCACCATAATATATGGGTTTAAATAAAGGTGAATATAGATACGAAACCTGTGGTGAAAGTGAAATCATGTATGGATCACTTGGCACAGAAATGTTCAACGCCATGTCTACATTGTGGAGTCCTATTTCAGATGAAATTTCTCCGCTTCCACCTTTTCCCGCACCGGTTCCACCATAGTAACTTCCGCTTCCTATTCTTGGCTGAGGAACTTCTGGATTCAGGAAAACGTCTTCAGTTTTAAGTATGAAAATGATTCCGTCTTTATGAGCTACGAGAATGGTTTTATAGTCGTCGCTGAATGCAAAATCCAGAATCTCAGATTTTGAAAAATATGGAATGTAACCCAAAAGTTTTTTTGTTTCCATGTTGTATACATAGATGTTGTTGTTTGCAGAAAGTTCAAAGAGGTATTTTTCATCATCTGAAATGTGATAAGTTCTGAGGTCGTGTTCAAACGAAAGTGTATCTGTAATATTTCCGTTGAAATCTCTTTCATAGATTGTGTGTTTGTCTTCTGCAGAAACTATATGTTGTGAGTCGGCTGAAAAATAAACAGGATAGGGTGAGTCTTTCATTGTTTTCATGGATGAAATAACATGACTCTTGTGCATATCCCAAATGTCTATTATTCCTTCCCGCGAGATACAGGCAAGGAAGTCTGAGTTGGGGCTGAAACGAAGAGCGTTGATTCCCTGAGATTCAATGTAAAAATCTGTATTATAAATAGCCATTGTTAAGAAAAGCTGCATGGAAATAATGATTTTTCCGTTTTCGTGTCCGGTGGCGACGAATGCTCCGTCAGGAGAAATTGTGGCACAACGGATTGGGCTTTCCGGATAAAGATTCTTTGTAGGATACTTTTCGCTCAGAGGCATCTTTCGAATTGAAACCATATCTGTATTTGTGAGCGTAAAAATATCACGGTTTTTGTCTTCGTCGCGGGCAGAGTTCCATGCCGTTTCAACATAGGTAATGTATCCTTCGGTTGGTTCGATTTCTTCTTTTGTATTCTTTGGAATATCAAAAATAAAAGCCTGTTCGTGTGTAACCGTAAAGAATTTTTCAGGACTGACCCATCCTATCTGCATTACTTCGGTTTTAAGGTCCATGGCCGGAGAAGGATAGAATGTAAGTTCATCGCGTGGAGGTTTATCAAGTGGACAAATATCCAGATTTTTCAAATCCACATAAGGTCTGGAAGGAGCAACCGTATTTGGTATGATAATCTGCTTCTCTTCCTGAGCCTTAATTATTTCCTGGCTAAAGGCGAAAAAATTGAGAAAAATGAACTGTAGTACAAAAATCAGTCGTTTATTCATTTAAAAAACATTTAAATAAAACTCTCCAAAAATTATTATCGGCAGATTCTGAACGAAACTTGAGAATTAAAACTTTAGAAAAAAAAATGTTATATGTGAAAAACGTAGGATTAAATCAAATAGATTTGTTTATTCAAGTTTAATGAATTACTCCCAGTCACAAAAATGGGTATTGCCGACCGCTCAATATTTCACTTCATGTGAAGCGGGTCAAAGAAACTATTCAGCCCCGCTTCAAATGCTCGGCATACACCATTTTCTGTTCCTTCGCGTAATTCATTAAAACAAAGATATT
>JAHBAD010000116.1 GCA_018385395.1 Treponema sp. | reverse complement strand
TCTATTACCAGATAGACCTGGTCGTTGTTTTGAATTGAATTTGAAACCCAAGTCATGCACATATTTTTGCTATAGGTTGGCTTAAGTTAAATACATTGGGTTATTATTCAGGAGTGTTTGAGTTTTATATTCTGAGTGAATTGCAATAGATTTGACGAAAAAGCTGGTTTGTGGTATATTAAAAGCAAGGAAATGCCCGAACATTTGGTCATCTCCACAAGTTTCTTTTTGTCCTAAAAGGACGCAAGACCGCTACAGTGGGTCAGACTGGGCGGTCATTTTTTTCTCTTCTACTTATATAAGGTAAGAAAGGACTGCAATAATTGTGCAGAGTACTGTTGCTATACATGCAACAACAGCAATAAATCTGTCAAAATTCATTGCACGAACCTCCCGTCAAATTAATCAACCAGTTTTCTGGCTGTCAGAGTCGGGAGATAGGGAACGGCCTCGTAGAGGCAAAAACAGTCCGGTGGACTGTTTTTAGAGAGTCTCGAAGCAGCTATGCTGCGCACGCGCCTGTAAGGACACTTCCAGAAATCATTATAGCTTATACCTTTTATTTTGTATAGGTGTATGTAAAAATGTCACAGTATCAGTCTTTTTTTATAAGTGCGTCTGGAAATTCAAGTCAGTGTGACGAAATCAATCACTTTTTGCGCTCACATGTTCTTATCCGCACGGTAGAAAATATCATAAACAGCGGCTCTAACTGCGGAATTCAGATTCTTGTTGAATATAAGGATGTTCAGCAGCCTGGAGAAAAAAACGGGCGCCAAAAAATTGACTGGCGTGCAAGCCTTGCAACAGATGAACAGCGTGAACTTTTTGACAAACTTAAAGAGTATAGGGCAAAATTTTCAAAAGAAATGCACCTTATGGGTATTGACTGAAATTTAATTCTTGCTGTGACTTGAGCATAAAAAAACACCACCTGAATAATTTTTACTCTATTCATATGGCGTTTGTAAATTCAGTCTTTTACAGACTTTTTCAGTGTCCTCGATTTTCCGGCCGCCATATTTGTTAATTATTTATGGTTTGAGAAATTATAATTGTTGATTTAAGTAAACAATGGTATAGTTTTAACGATGCCAAAAGTTTTGTTCGAGAAAGGATATAGATTCTTTTTTTTCTCAAATGAAGGAAATCCTATAGAGCCGTGTCACATTCACATAACCAAAAATGGGAACTTGGCAAAATACTGGATTAAAGATTCTGCAGAATTGTCTGATTCTTATGGTTTCTCTGCAAAAGAGTTAAGCGAAATCGAATTAATAGCAAATAAAAATCTCAACTTAATAAAGGAGGCATGGAATGAGTTTTTCAAAGGAAAATGCTAAAGCAAAACGGGTTTGGTTTGATGACTTAAATATGTGGATCCTTTTTGAAGATGGCAGACAACTTTCAATTCCTAAGTTTTATTTTGAATCGTTAAAAAATGCTTCTATGGAAGAATTGAATAATTATGAGCTTTTAGGTGGCGGACTAGGTATTCATTGGGAAGAGTTAGATGAAGATTTATATGTTCCTAATCTCTTGATATCAGTTCCGTCACAGGAAATAGCTTAAAATCATTTCCTCTTCCTGCCGCTGAGAATAAGGCCAGTAATTGTAAGGGCTGCGCCACAAAGTCCCATGAGAGTGATTGTTTCGCCAAGGAAAATAAATGCAAACACGATTGTGATAACTGGAATTAAATAAAGGGCAACAGTGATTTTTACAGTGCCAAGTTTATTGCAGGCATATCCCCAGGCAACAAAACAGAAAGCCGAAGCTCCTAGCCCTAAGAAAAGCAGGTTCACCCAGCTCATAGGTTTTGCAAAACGCGCTTTGTTTACGGCAGCCGAAAGATTCACATAAAAGGCACTTCCTTTTTCAGAACAGGTTGCTCCGTAAATAAAGAACGGAATCATCAGAATAAGGGCATAGAAAAAGAATCGTCTTGTGCATAAAACATCGTCATAGCCCATGGCATTTACTTTTGAAACAAAGAGTGAATAAAATCCCCAGCTGACTGCTGCAAGAAGGGCAAGCAGGTCGCCTTTAGGACTCAGGTGGAATTCTGCGTGACCGTTGAAACTTACAAGAGTAATTCCCGCCAGGGCAATGATAAAGCCCAGAATAAACCAAAGGTTCAGGTGTTTTTCTTTAAGGAAAATCTGGGCTATGATAGCCGTGAAGAACGGACAGATGGAAACAATGATGCTTACGTTTGAAGCAGTTGTGTAGTTGATGGCAATGTTTTCAGCCTGCTGGTAAACCGCAATTCCCGAAAGTCCTGCAAGAAAGAACCACCAGTTTTCTTTTTTATTTTTCAATACAAGGGCTTTAGGTTTTATAATCCAAAGTCCTATGTAAGCGGCAAGAAAACGGAAAAACAGAATTTCAAAAGCAGAAAAGTCGTTTAACAGTGATTTTGTACAGACAAAAGTAATGCCCCACAAGAAAACCGCAACTGCGGCAAATATATAGCCCAAAATATTTTCATTTCGTTTTTCCATTTGTTACCCCAAAAACAAAACTAGCGGTTTCTTTTATCAAGAAGTCTTGCCTGAATGAATTCAATGCGGTGATGAAGTTCGCGTACCTGGTCCAGACTGCTCATAATTTTGCTCTGCATATAAGTGTCTGCAAGGATTCCGTCAAAAAGAAAATCGGCAAAAGTTGAAAAGGTTCTTGTATTCATGGAATAGTCGGTTGTAAACTGTATATCCTTTAATTCCCGTTCCAGGTCGCGAAGAAGATAGTTGATTTCATTCATGCATCCCGAAGCGCGGCTTAGTTTTGAATGTTTGATAATGTCGGTCAGAAATCCGCCACCAAGCATATCAAGAAAGCCCCAGTTACGGGCGCTTGAAAACTGGCGCTCAGCTTCTCCGATTAATGGTAAAAGCCTGTCGATGATTCTGAGACAATCATCAATTTCGCGTTTTTCAAGTTCATTGGTCATAAAAAAATCTCCTTACAATAATAATTTACTTAAATCTTCTATAGTTTCGGCAATATAATTTGCGCCGGCTTCTTCGTGTTCTTTACGGTCTCCGTAACCAAAAAGTACGCCGCAGGAATCAACGCCCATTTCTTTTGCACCGTCTATGTCGTGATGGCGGTCACCAATCATCAGAACTTCACTTTTGCGTTCTTCTGTAATTCCTGCCTTTTCAAGGGCGTAGGCAATAACTTCGGCTTTGCGCGTGCGTGTTTCATCCATGCAGCATCCGCATATTTTTTCGAAGTATTTTGCAAAATCAAATTTTTCTGCAATGCGTACAGCAAAGTCTTCAGGTTTTGAAGTTGCAATAAAAAGACGGTAGCCGGCATCCTTCAGTTTCTGGAGCAGTTCAGGAATGCCCTTGTAAACCCGGTTTTCAAAAAGACCTTTTTCGGCAAAATATTCCCTGTATTTTTTTACACCAAGATTGATTTTTTCTTCATCAGTAAAACCGAACTGATTTTTAATTGTGTCTTTTAGCGGCGGCCCTATAAATGTGCAGAGGGTTTCAAAGGAAGGAACTTCCAGACCAAAATATTTATAAGCATGAACAAAAGAATTTGTTATGCCTTCAGCCGGGTCAGTAAGTGTTCCGTCTAAGTCAAAAAGTAAAACTGTTTTTCCTGTAATTTTCATTTGTTCTAATCTTAGCGGTTTTTGTGATAAAATACAAAAGTCATGGTGCAAGGTTTATCGCAGGTTACAGGACAGGTTCAAAAAGCTTCTCAAAAACAGATTCAGCGAATGAGTCAGAAACAGATTCAGGCTGTACGTTTTTTAACATTGAGTACCCGTGATCTTCGCGAAGAGATTTACAAGGCGGTAGAAGAAAATCCTGCATTGGAAATTGAAGAAGATGTTTCCGTAAATTTTGACAGCTTTGATGACACAATGCCGCCTTCCAGAAATTCCGGAATGACTTCCGATGAATATGAGCGCGCTTTAGAAAACCTTGAAGACAATACTGAAACGCTTCAGGAGCATCTGCTTTCACAGCTGAACTCCATGAATATTCCCCAAGACGTTCAGACTTTCTGTACACAGCTGATTTATAATCTGGACAAGAACGGATGTTTTGGAAGCGGAGTGAAGCCAGAAACTTTTCTGGACAGGACAAATCCTCATCACGACCAGAAGTTTATTGAACAGTGTATCGGCCTGGTTCAGGGACTGGACCCAATCGGCTGCTGCGCAAAAAATCCGGAAGACAGTCTTCTTGTTCAGGCAAAAATAATTGATTCCAGTCAGACCCTGGCAATTTTCCTTCTGGACGGAAATCTTGAAATGGTGAATCCTCCTGAGCCTTCAAAAGTTCTGCGTAAGGTAAAGGATTTTCAGAAAGCCTGGCACAGTAAAGCTTTTGCACCGTCTCTTCCAATCGACAGTCTGAAAATTGATGAAGACGAAATTCAGAATGCCATAAATTTTATTCTTTCGTTGAATCCGCATCCTGCCGCCGGCTTTGTCCATGACAGTTCCAGAGCCGGAATGCAGGCTGCAGACATTGCTCTTATTGTTGAAAAAAAAGAAGGGAGCGTTTCAGTTGATGATTTTGAAAAAGGCATTATCCGCATAGACGATAATCATTTTTTCGCAGTGCGGACTCCATCCGGTTATTTGCCGCGCCTTCGCATTGTTCCTTTATTTCAGAAAAAAAGTGATAAGCCTGAAGTTCAGGCATTCCGCGAAAAATATCTGAACCAGGCAAATGATTTTCTGGGAAATCTGCATTTCCGCGAAAGTTCAATTTTGCTTCAGGGCTGTCAGATTGTTCTGGAGCAGAAAGAGTTTTTCATAAAAGGACCAGGAAACTTAAAGCCGCTTACACGGCGTTATATTGCGCAGAAGATTGGCGTTCACGAAAGTACAGTAAGCCGTGCCACCGGCCGCCATAATCCAAGGTTTGTGCAGACAGAATTCGGTTTATTCCCTTTGAGTTATTTTTTTCAAAGTGGTGTTTCAGGAACGGCCGGTGTCGTGCCAGGCGTCAGAGACGTCTCAGGAGGACATGACGCCTCAGGAGGAAAGGGTCCCTCAGGAGGACATGACGCTGCAAAAAGCGCAGACACTGTGGCTTTTTATTCAGCTGACAGCGTAAAGTATTTTATAAAACAGATAGAAGAGGAAAATGAAAAAGCCGGAAAGAAGAAACTTTCCGATCAGAAAATCTGTGATATTTTAAATGAAAAGGGCGTGCATATTGCACGCCGTACTGTGAACAAGTATAGAAAGAGTTAGGCAGATTTAGTTAATCTTCCATTTTGTTCCGTCTTTGAAAAAACGTTTAGAGTTTACTTCAAGAAGACGTCCGTCTTCTCCGCTCATTTTAATCATACCGGTAACAGGGTTTATTTCCTGAATGCGGAAGTTTGTTCCATCGTAGTAAATGTGAACGCCTTCAGAAGGCAGGTTTTTGCGGGTTTCATTGTACCAGTCATATTCGTTGGCAAGACAACAAAGCAGGCGGCCACACTGCCCTGAAATTTTCATACTGTTCAGCGAAAGATTCTGTTCCTTTGCCATTTTGATTGAAACAGGCTTAAGTTTGTCTGAAACAGCGTGACAGCAGAATGGGCGCCCGCAAACTCCAAGTCCGCCAACGATGCGTGCTTCATCACGAACGCCAATCTGGCGAAGTTCTATTCTCATTTTGAATACGCTTACCAGATCTTTTACCAGTTCACGGAAGTCTACACGATTATCACTTGTGAAGAAGAAAAGTGCTTTCTGTTCTTCGAACAGGAAATGAACTGTAATAAGTTTCATGTCCAGCTTATGAACTTCAACTTTTTCTCTGAAGATTTTGAAAGCATCTTTTTCTTTTACTTTTATTTCTTCGCGGCGTTTTAGGTCTTCTTCAGAAGCTTTGCGGTCAATGTTTACAATTTCATTAGTCTTTACACCGATTGGTTTTTTTGCAGTTCCTGCATATTTTACCATGTCGTTACCGTAACGTGTGTTACAAATGACGTAATCGCCTGGTGTAAGGTTCAGTTTATCGTTTGGTTTTGCATAAAGACTTTCACTTGAATATTCCAGACGAAGCTGGAGAAGCGGTTTATCAAAGTTTGCACTTTCCCCTGAATCTTCAGTTGTATCTGAATCTTCCAGGTTTTCAAGATTTTCATCTTCTACATCTATATCATTTTCGAAAATATCGCTCATTTATGGCTCCAACCCTTTTATCCATTTAAGATGTCTACAACGAGACCTTTAACTTCATTTATACTACTTAATATTTTAAGATTATCACTCTGCCTTTTCAACACGTCGCGGGTGATTTCATCAAGTTTTTGATTGATAACCTGAATACGGACATTCTGTGGAAATTTTTCAGGGGTGATATTATAGTTAGAAAAAACATTTACAGGCATTTTAAAAGGTTCAGGCCTGCGAAGCCGTTTTGCCTTTGCAACCTGTGGATGATCTCTTCTATATTCTTCAAAATTATTGTTCACAACAAAAGTAATAAACTGAGAAACAGCCTGTTTAAAAGCTTTAAGGTTTTCAGCATTGATATTACCTTTCAGCATTTCGCCGGCATTGTCTACAGCATCACGGAGGAAAATGCCGGCATCTTCCATGGACATACCTTGAATTTCAGGCGGAAGTCCGCGGGTTGAAAAAACAGTTTCTTCATCAGCTTTTTTCAGTATTTGTGAAAAGCGGGATTTTTGTGTGGAAGAAGTTTCTTTTGCTTTTTCAGATTTCTGCTGCCGGACTGCTGCAGAACTGGCGGCCTGTAAAGAAGCAAAGTAGAGAGAATTGTTTCCCAGTCCGTCTACTTCGGCCATTAAACGGTCACCTTCTGTTTGATAGCTTTTTCTGAAAGGAACTTTTCTGTTACTGCCTCGTATTCGGCGTCATCTTTAATTGCAATACAGTGACCGTGGAAAATAACGCCGTCATCAAGCTGGATTTTGCGGCAGAGAATGTCTCCAATTACAGCAGAAGAAGTAAGAAGTTTTACGCTGTCCTTAACAGTAAGATTTCCAAGAACAATGCCGCCAACAGTTATGCTTTTTGCATTTATGTTTCCACGGATTCTGGCATGTTCACCGATGATTACATTTCCGTCTGTTTCCAGGTTCCCGTCAATGTCGCCGTCTACGCGGACAAATCCATTTACGGTGAAATCACCTTTAATAGAGGAACCGTTTCCAATAATGGAGTTGATAGAAATGTCGTCCAGTCTGAGTGCCATATTATCCTGTTATTGAAACCTATTTGAAAAGATTGATGTTCAGGTATTTGCCTGGGTCAACAACGTCTGAACCAATGTGAACTTCGTAATGCAGGTGAGGACCTGTACTGATACCGGTGTTACCTACGTTTCCAATTACCTGTCCCTGAGAAACCATTTCACCACGTTTTACTCTGTAAGAGCTCAGGTGGGCGTAACGAGTGTACATACCATGTTTGTGCTTGATGATTACACAGTTCCCAAAGTTAGGATCAAATCCAACGTTTACAACCTGGCCGGAAGCGGTAGCAACAACAGGGTCACCACTGCGCCATGTAGACATATCAATTCCTTTGTGAATGTACCAGTAACCTTTTGTAGGATGCAGGTTTGGTCCAAAGGCCATTGAAATATGAGTGTTCGGATTTCTGATAGGCCAGATACTTGGGATTTCAGAGAAAAGGTTCTGCTGAGTTTCAAGCATTTTACCAATCTGTTCGATTGGCTGAACTGCATCTTCCAGGTAAGAAGTAAGTTCCTTGATGTCTTCAACTTCACGTACTGAACCGCTCAAGATTTCTTTTTTATTGAACAGTGCCGAAAGATCTGAATTATTTAAGGAAGAATTTGAAGAAGACTGTGCCTGGCTGATACCCAGAAGAGAAAGGCTCTGAGAAAGGGATGCCTGGAATCTTTTTGCGGCCTGGAAAAGATTTGCATTTTCATCGCGAAGCTGATCCAGAGTTGCTAAGGTTTCCCGATTCTGGTTCTGGAGACTTGAGATTTCAGCCTTAGCATTTAACGAGTGTCTGTTGAAGTAGAGGAATGAAGAAATGATTCCAACAGTGATGACTGCCCCAAGTGTAAGCGCAAAAACATTTGTCTGAAAGTTTATAACTTTGCTCTGCGAATGAGGAACAATCATAATTGTGAGTTTAGAATCAAAAATGCGAAAGATTTTTACAAAGAAAGAGCCTATGCCTTTGAACATTCCACCCATAACGCGGGTAAATTTTGAAGCAAAGCGTTTTTCCATCTGTTTGTAAGCTTTCTGCTGTTTAGCCAAAATAAATCCTCTAGTCTAAAAATTATAACATAGGGCTAATTTATGTTCAATTATTTCTATATTTAGCTAAAATTTGACGTTTAACAAATCCTATGGTAAATTTAAGAAAGCATATCTATATTAGGAAGGGAAAATCCATGCAGCTTTTTGATACTCACGCTCACATCGGGCTTATTTACGATGATCCTATTGAACAATTACGCGTGATTCAGCAGGCCAAACAGGCAGGCGTAACACGTATAGTAAGTATAAATAACAGCCTTCACGATTTTGTAAAAGTTTATCAGACTCTGAAATCTATTTCGGGAATTTACCATGCAGTTGGTGTTGCACCATCAGAAGTAACTAATCCTGGTCAGAACTGGATTCAGACAATTGAAGAAAGTGTAAATCTTCCTAATGTTGTTGCAGTCGGAGAAACCGGTCTGGACTATTACAAACAGTTCGGCGATAAACATCGTCAGATTGAACTTTTCATTACTCAGCTGGAAATTGCCCAGAGATACAACAAGCCTGTAATCATCCATAACCGTGAAGCAGGCCGCGATCTTATGGATATTCTTTCAGAACGTATGCCAGACGCAGGTGTAATTCTTCATTGTTACTCAGAAGATGCACAGTATGCAGCAAAATGTCTGGATAAAAATATGTGGTTCAGTTTTGCCGGAAACCTTACATACAGAAATGCACGCAATCTTCATGAAACAGTAATGTTCCTTAAAGAAAACAATGCAGTAAACCGTATTCTTATTGAAACAGAAAGTCCTTTCATGATTCCGGCTGAATATCGTGAACGCAAGCGAACTATGCCGGCATATCTGCCATCTACAGCAAAATTCTTAAGCGAAATGCTGGAAATGGATCTGGAAGAACTGAGCAAACAGCTCTGGACAAACAGCTGTAAAGCATTCAATCTGCCGGAATAAGGCAAACCGGGGCGTCGCGACCATGTCACTTTATCACCCGGTAAAAATCGGAAATATCGAATTAAAAGGAAATCTCTTTCTGGCCCCTGTTGCAGGTTACAGCGACAGGGCGTTTCGTTATGTCTGCATAAAAAACGGTGCTTGTTTTACATACACAGAAATGGTTTCTGCCGAAGCTTTAACCCGCAACAACATAAAAACTGAAGAGCTTATGGCTCGTGCTGAAAATGAAAAGGCATATTCTGTTCAGATTTTTGGACCTGAGCCTGAAGTTATGGCTAAAGCCGCTCAGATTGTAATGGATAAGACTCACTGTGAATGTATCGATATTAACTGTGGATGTCCTGTTCCAAAAATCATTAAAACTGGGGCAGGCTCGGCACTTACCCGTGATCCTGACCGCCTTTATAAAGTTGCAAAAGCAGTAGTTGATGTTGCAGGCGAGACAGCCGTAACAGTAAAAATCAGATCGGGGTGGGATGCCCCTCACATAACCTGGAAAGAGGCCGCTGATGCAGCCCTTCAGGCAGGCGTAAAAGCAATCACAATGCATCCAAGAACACGGGCTCAGGGCTACGAAGGCCTTTCGGACTGGAACATACTGAAGCAGCTTGTTGAGTTTGTAGACGGACGTGTTCCTGTTTTTGGAAGCGGAGATCTTTTCACACCGGAAAAGGCGCGCGAAATGATTGAAACAACAGGCGTGGACGGGGTTATGTTCGCGCGCGGTGCAATGGGAAATCCTTTTATTTTCCGTGATGCAACAGCGCTTCTGACAGAAGGCAGCTACGTTCCGGTTCCTGCAGAAGAGCGGGTAAAAACAGGTTTCGAAGAACTTCTGCGCCTTGTGGCGGAAACAGGCGAAGAACATGCCTGTCGTGAAATGAGAAAACGTTTCAATGCTTATTCAAAAGGCATTCAGGGTGGTGCTGCATTAAGGGCAGAAATCGTCCATGCATCGAGTGTCTCTGACTACAGAAATATTTTTTCAAATTTGATAGAATTATGAAATAACGGATTAATATATGAGTTTGATTCAAACAATACATGAATTTTTAGAATCTATTTTTAAACGATCTTCACCTGAAGTTCAGAAGAAACAGCAGCTGAAAAAAATCGAAAACGAAATCAAACTTTTTAATCCTTCTTTGGCTAAAAACGGAATGCTTCTTCCAAACTTTGGAGAAGCTGTTTTTTCACTTTATAAAAACTGCCGTATTCTTGATGATCTTTTTGCAGTAACCCTTTCCCCCAACGATTTTCAGCGTAAACATCGTTTTGAAAGTCAGCTGATTATGACGGGTTATAGTCCTGCGGAACAAGATCTTATGGAAAGCCTGTCTTATGAAGCACGTAAAGCTGCAATCCTTTCCTGCGGTGGAAGTCAGAAAGACCAAAACAGACTTTATGAACAGCAGAGAAAAAATCATGAAAAATTGATTCATGCTTTAAATGAAGATAATTTCAGAAATATGGACAGGGAGATTCTCCAGGTTCGTCAGCTGGTAGATTTTTGTCGAATAAACTTCCTTCCTGTAATGCAGCTTTTTGACAGCAATTTTATTCCAGGTGATATGTCATATGTCCCTTCATATTCAGAAGTACCTATAGAAAAAGTAGAAAATGCTCTTGAAGATTTTTATTTCCAGCTTAACGGATTGAGAATTACAACAGGTATTGCAAATGCTGTTCTGGCACTTGCACAGATGAGGGCTGGTGGAAATCTTTCTCAGGATCGTCAGGATTATTACATGGGCGCAATAAAACGCCTTGCTTATACAATTACAAAAGTTATTCCTGTGGAACGTCTTAAACTTTTGATTCAATATGCAAAAGGTGATGAGAATTATGAACCAAGAGTTTCTTCTTACAAGGGTTCACCAAAACAGGAATTTGCAAATATGCTTTCAGAATCATTTATGGCAGATGAAAAGCGAATCCGCGCTGAACTTCAGGAAGCTCAGATTGAAAACGAACTTTCATCTTTGTTTGGTGGTTCAGAACTTCTTCCTGTGGGCTCTTATGATAATGAAACAAATGAAGTCCTTCGTGCAAACTCCCAGCTTTCATTTAAATACATTTTCCCTCTGCGCATTCTGAAGACTTTCGTAAAAGTCTATCTTCCTGACAATGTCCGAAATCTTTTAAATGACCTTGTTATTGAAGGATTTTTTGTCAGTCCGAACTATAAGAAGAATTTTTCCGACACTGTTTATTCCTGTATGGGAATTGATGAAGTTATTCAAGATTTTGAAGATTCCTTTGGACAGGATCAGAAAAACAGTATTGCAGTTCTTCAGAGTTATATAAAAGATAGCCATAAAGATAAAGATTTTTATAATAAACTTGAAAATATGGTAAATCATATAAATGATGAAGCCAAAGAAATCATTCAGAAACAGTGTTTAAATCTGCTTTCACTTTACAAAGCTATAGGTGAACTTCTGGAAGATTCAAAACGTCCTTCCGGTGAAATTATCGAAAACATTAAGGTAACTATGATGTCTTCCCGCCATAGAGACAATACAAGCTTCGTAGAACAGCATCATGCTACCTGGCGTGTTTTCTTT
>JAHBAD010000103.1 GCA_018385395.1 Treponema sp. | reverse complement strand
CAAAGGAGCAGATAGCCTTTATAATTACCAAAGGTTTTATATGATTACTCCCAATGAGAAAAGAACACATTTCATACTGGATTTGCTCGTAAAAGATAATTTCGATTATGTCTGGGTGGTTGAATTAAAAACTTTTCAATATGAACTGCACACAAATGAAGATATTCCGCCTCTGGATATGCCTGAAAGCGGGAATGCTTTAAATCTCTTAAATTATATCCGGGATGTTTTTGTACCTTCTGAATATAGGAATCAGTATAAGAAAGTAATTTCAGCAAGAAATATTCTGAAAACGTTGAAAAAGAACGGGGAATTTACAATTGCATTTCCCTTTACTGTTGGTGTTAGTTATGTAAGATTCTTTGTAAATAAAGATTATCCTGGTGATGTTTTTATCTGTTCCAAAGTTATTGGGTCTGGGGAAAGTAAGAGTACGGAAGAAAAAAATGAAGCTCTTCTGATTCTGGCTCTTGATGCAAGAAAACATTTTTCCATCAGGAATATAAACGAAAATGTTGCAACACTTTTTAATGTTTCGCTTTTAAAATTTTCAAGAAGTTTAAAACATGATGTATTCTGCGGATTACATCCAGAAGATAGAATAGCTGCTGAAAAACTCTTTCTCGAAAATGCAAAGGAAGGAAATGAATTCAGTGGTGATTTTCGTATAATTATAAAAGGCGGAACTTGCCAGATGATTCATCTGGATGTAACCGTAAAAAAATATATCAGAAGTTTTCTTTATTATGTAACGGTTCGAAAAATAGAACTTCCAAAAGTCGCTCCAGTTCCTCTTATAGAAATGGATGAGAATCCAAGACGAAAAGTTCATTCCTTTGATGTTGATCTTATTACGGGTACTGCACATCTTGGTATGGAAATGAGAAAATACTATCAGTGTGATTCGGTAATTTCAAATTTCCCGTTTCCTTTTATTAAGCAGCAGTTCTTTCATCCGGAAGATGCAGAGAAAATGAAGGACACTGTAAAGGCTATCCGAGACGGTTCCCCTTACGAAGAAGCTGACGTTCGTGTTATTGACCCCCAGAACGGTTCTTATGTTTGGCGCAGTATCAGATTTAATACAATCTTTGATGATTTTGGGCGCCCGGTTCGTGCCCTTGGATCATCTGAAGATATTAGTTTTTACAAAGAACAAGAGACCCGTTTCCATGATGTTCTTGAATTGTGCGGTTTTACTACATGGGATTACGATTTTAATAATCATACATTTTCAAATACTCGCCGTTTGAAAAAAATATTTGGATTTTCTGATGAGAATTTTTCAAACATTCCTGAAAGCATAATTGAAACCGGTGCCGTTCATAGTGAAGATATAGATATTGTTCGCATTCTGCACAGGAAACTGGAAGAGGGAGAACCTACTTGTGACTGTGAAGTTCGTATGAGAAACATCAACGGAGGAAACTTCAACTGGTATAAAATTCGTTACACAATTGTAAATGATAAAAATGGTGATCCTTCTTATGCTGTAGGAAGTGCTACAGATATTAATGAGCAAAAAACTGCAGAACTTAGTTTTGAGTATGAAGCAAAAACTCTCTATGAACTTCAGGGAGATACGCTTGTCGAAAAATGTTGTGTCAATGCAACCCGTGACGAAGTTAAATCATATTTTACAAAAGCAGAAGGTGAGATTACATATAAAAATCAGTCATTCTCTGAAATATTAAAAGTGATGATGCCTTTTTGCGTAAACGAAGATACGGCACGTCTTTTATGGAATAAGTTGAATCCTGAAAATCTTTTGAAGTCGTTTTCTCAGGGTAACAAAACCTTTTCTTTTGTTTATCGCCGTCAGAAGCGAAGCCAGAATCTTCAATGGGTTTCTTCAAAAGTAAATATGTATCAGGACCCGAAGACCGGAGATATTATTTCCTTTATCTATACTTATGATATAAACCGTAAGAAACTTTCGCAGGAAGCATTGGAGCTTATTGGTATTTCAGATTATGATCTGGTCGGAATTATTGATGTCATTGGTGGTAGTGCCATTATTTTGCATGACAATGAAATTATGTCCCGTGTGCCAAACTGGGACTGTGGAGACTACGATGCTTATTTTGAAAATTTTGCTGACCGCATGAAAGAATATCTTGAAACAGAGGAAGACTATATAAACCTTCATGACAACATTAAGATTGCAAATCTTGTTCATGAACTTTCTCAGAATCAGATTTATGAAGTTTTAATCAAGTATCATAAACGTGGTTCTTCAGATACAGTTGTATTCCGAACGACTTTCCGTTATCTGGATGAAGAACAGTCATCAATTCTTTTGTGTATGAGTGATATTACATCAGCACTGGCAGAAGAACGTGAACGCGAAAAAGTTTTGAAAGATGCTTTGGATCAGGCAAATATAGCTTCTCATGCAAAGACTGACTTTCTTGCCCGCATGAGTCATGATATTCGTACTCCGCTCAACGGCATTATGGGAATGACACAGCTTTGTCTTGAAGAAAATGATCCGGATTTGATCCATGAATATCTTCGTAAAATTGATACATCAAGTCACTTCCTTCTTGGTCTGTTGAATGACATTCTTGATATGAGTAGAATTGAAAAAGGTGTAATTAATCTTGAAAGTGATGTTTACAGCCTTTTTGAATTCAAAGCAAGTCTTAATTCAATTATTGTTCCTCTTTGTACAAATAAAGATATAACGCTGAATATTCAGATTGAAAAGGATTGTTCTTTTATAACAGATAAGCAGAAGTTCAATCAGGTTTTCTTTAATCTTCTTTCAAACTCCGTAAAGTTTACTGAAGTGGGAGGAACAATTGATGTTATTGCTGAAAATGTTTCTGCCGCAGAAAATGATACTGTTTCTTTTGATCTTATTGTGCGTGATTATGGTTGCGGAATGAGTGAAGAATTCCAGAAAAAAATGTTTGAGGCATTTAGCCAGGAAAGAAACAGTATGACAAACATGAATCAGGGAAGCGGTCTTGGACTTGCTATCGTTAAGTCGTTTGTTGAGAAAATGGGTGGAACAATACAGGTTCAGAGTTCTACTGCAAAAGAAAATCACGGAACAACTTCATCAGTTCATTTCGTGCTTCCAGTTGCATAACTTTTTCATAAGTAAAAAAGTTTACTTCAGTCTGTAAATCAGAGCATCAGCGGCACGAATAAAAAGGTTTGCCCTGTTTATTTGTCTGTCTGCAACAAGCGGAATTGTGTCCAGAACGTAATCATCCAGAATAAAAGTAATTTTTCCAAATTCGGTGCCTGCTTTTATTTCACTTGAAAGGGTTTCAGGAATTTCAGTAATCACTTTCACATTTTTTACAGATTCTTCAGGGGAGTTTCCGTAAATGAAAGGAACTGTAATTGATTCCGGATAAAATGCGGGTACCAGGTTAACTCCTATTTCTTTGCTGCCTTTGGCACGGAGGAAATAAGGTTTTACCCGTGTCATATCCTTGAAGTCAGCAAAAGATTTGAAAGCCCATTCTATAAGCGTGGAGCCGTCTTTCTTTCGCCATTCATTTCCTTCTTTAGGATTGTTGCCGGGCCCTTTCATTGTTACCGAAAGAAAACGAGTTCCGTGACGGCGGGCAGTCAAAGCAAGGTTATAACCGCTTTCATCGATGTAGCCTGTTTTTAATCCGTCACAGCCGTCCATAAGGCCAAGAAGAGGATTAGTGTTTCTCTGTGTAATTGTCATGGTGATGGTTTCAGGAAGCCCTTGTGTGAAATCCTGTGAAGCAACGCGGTAACCGTTTGTCAGATTTTTCTGTTTTGGATAGGCAAAGCTTTGGAGCCCATGGAAATTTTCAAGACTTTCGGGGTGCTGTTTTATGTAAACTGTGGAAAAGGCTGCCATTTCACGGGCAGTAGTCTGGTTTAATTCTGAGTAACCAGAACTTTCAACAAAATGTGTGTTTCTTAAACCGTATGTTTCTGTAATTTCGTTCATGGCAGAAACAAAGTCATCCATGTTGCCGTAAAGAGTGTAGGCCAATGCATAAGCTGCGTCGTTTCCGGATGCAACGGAAAGACCTGAAAGAAGTTCTGCGACTGTAAGCTTCTGGTTTTTCCCCAGGAACATAAGGGAAGAGTGGGGCGGCATGTTACAGGCCCAGCTTTCTTTGGGCGGAACAATTTCTGTTTCGTAGCTGATTTTTCCCTGGGAGATTGCGTCGTCTACAACATACATGGAAAAAAGTTTCGTCATGCTTGCAGGCGGAATTATCTCATCTGCATTTTTTTCGTAAATAATATTTCCGTTGGAAGTGTCTACGAGAATTGCACTTTCACAGCCAAGCTCTAATGTTGTTTTTGAAAGCTCATAAGGAAGCTGTTTTAAAATCTGATATCGGGGTGCATAACGGAGTTCAAGAATCTCAGAAAGTTCTGTTTTCTGTTTTTCTGTCAGGGGAATTGCGGAGTCGCACTTTGAAATTTTTAAAGCACGGATTCCCGTCAGAACGGCAAATGAGAAAATAAAAAAAGAGGGTAAAGCAATGAGAGAGTATTTTACACTACGTTTCATATGTTAAGTTGTTAATAATCCAGATTTGAGCATTGAGTGCTAACTTAAAATAGCGTCTGCAAGAACAAGAGCTGTCATTGCTTCAACAACCGGAACAATGCGCGGTGCAAGGCACACATCGTGGCGTCCTTTAATTTCCAGGTCTACGTTCTCATAGCCTTTGTCTGTTTTCATTACAGTTTCCTGCTTCTGGTAAATGCTTGGAACCGGCTTCACTGCTACGCGGAACACAATGTCGTTTCCGTTGGAAATGCCGCCAAGAATTCCACCGGCGTTGTTAGTAACGAACTCAACGCCGTAACCGTTGTCACTGGCGCGCATAGAATCGTTGTTCATACTTCCAGTCATGTCTGCAGCATCGAAGCCGCTTCCGAATTCAATTCCCTTTACGGCGCCGATCGAAAGCATGGCGTGAGCGAGCATAGCATCCAGCTTGTCAAAAACAGGATCGCCAAGTCCGGCAGGAACACCTTTTACAACGCATTCTATTATTGCCCCTGCTGAATCTCCCTGGCTTCTGATTTCTTCAATGCGTTTCTGCATTGCTTCGGCAGCCTCGTTATCCGGGGCGCGGAGAGGATTCTGTTCGATTTCATCAAAGTTGCGTTTTGTGGCAGAAATGCCTGCGGCTTTGATTGTGTATGCGGTTATTTTTATTCCGGCGTTTTCTGTAATTACAGAGGCAATGGCGCCTGCTGCAACGCGGGCTGCTGTTTCACGTCCCGAAGAACGTCCGCCGCCACGGAAATCGCGGAAGTCGAATTTCTGGTCAAATGTATAATCGGCGTGACCTGGTCTGTAAGTGTATTCCAGGTTACCATAGTCTTTTGAATGCTGAGAAGTGTTTCGGATTATCATGGCAATTGGTGTGCCCAACGAAAGTCCGTCTTTTACTCCAGAAAGAATTTCTACCTGATCAGCTTCCTTACGTCCTGTAACACAGGCGTTGTTTTCCCCTGCGTTGTGATTTCCCGGACGGCGTCTGTCCAATGCGGCCTGGATTTTTTCAATGTCGATATTCAGTTTAGAAGGACAGCCGTCTACAATGCAGCCCAAGGCGTTACCGTGGCTTTCTCCGAAAGTGGTAACTGTGAAATTGTTTCCGAAAGTGTTTTTGCTCATAGAATCATTTTAATTGTTTATGAAAAAAATGAAAATAGAGGCAGAAAAATAACGTACGACATTTTATCAAATTTACTTGACATACGACAAAATGTCATATATATTTGACATAGTAAAGCGATTGATTTCCAGGAGGTAAGATATGGAAAAGTTTGATATTGGGGTTATTTCAGGATTTTTTGGCGGGCTTATTGCAGTGGCTCTTATGGTATGGCTTAAAAAACGCAGACTTAAGAAACAGGGAAAGAACAGCGGGTATGATGAACGACAGAGAATGGTTCAGCTGAAATCTGCAGGAATTGCTTCTCTTGTTTATATCTGGCTTACATTTTCACTTGCAATTATTGCAGATTCCGGAAGAATATTTTTTGAGAATCGTTTCACAGAAATTATATTCGTTTTGATTATCAGTGTAATAGTTTATGTTGTGTATAATATTTTCCACGACAGTTATTATTCGCTTCGTGATAATCCTGTGAAGTTTTCAGCTTCATTTATTCTGGTTGCAGTTATATTTGCTGTGAGTTCAGGAAAATTTATTTATGACGGCAAAATGCTTTCTGACGGAAAACTGACAGTTTTTGCTTCATATTTATTGATCGTTATGATGGCAGTGATGGTTTCAGTTTCAACATTAATCCGCATGAAGATTAATCAGAAAGCCGAAGATTCGGAGGATGAATAATGAAAAACCTTAAACTGAAAGCTGCAAGAGCCGGAAAAGATATGAGTCAGGCAGAACTTGCAGAAAAAGTTGGAGTAAGCCGTCAGACAATTAATTCAATTGAAAGCGGCGATTACAATCCTTCAATTAATCTGTGTATTGAAATTTGTAAGGTTCTTGGAACAACCCTTGATGCTTTGTTCTGGCCTGTAGAAGAATAAAATCAGTTGTCGGAAAAAATGGTTTTATTTTTTCCGTTTTTCTTTTTAATAAATATTCAGAAATGATGTAGCAAAAATAATGAAACAGAAATTCTGGTATCCGCCATCCCAGCCAAGGTAAATGGCGGATACAGTAGCCTGAAGAAGAAGCTCCATGGACACAAGAAAAATAATTGTGAAAACCCGTTCTTCAGAACTTTTCTTATGCCAGACAATCTGCATGATGCCATAGAAGCAGAAAGATACAATGTTCTGCGCTATGTAATCAGATGTCCGCCCATAGCTACATAGAGCATGTTTCTATACAGCGCATGGCGGGAAGATGGCTGACTCATATCTATATTTTACTTTCTTTTCTCTGAAATGTTAAATAAAGTTTTTAATTCGTGCCTGGGAAGAATTTTGGAAGACCGTTATAAAGGACTGTAAGGACTGTTGAGATGTCGTGTCCGCTTTTGGGGCAAAGTTCAAAGTAACAGTTCCCGTTTGCATAATTGTCTGCAAAAACAAATACGTCAGGGTGACTTTTCATTTTATCCATCTGTGGAACAAGGAACGGAGTTGCCATTTCGTTTGCTCCGCAGCCTGAATAAATCATAAAATCATCTTTTGTGTATCCTTGTGAAATTACTTTTTCAGAAAGAATCTGGCCCACGTCTTTTCCTTGGTCTTTTGAAGAATTTCCGCCCATTCTTCTGGCGTCGCCACTTATAGGAGCGTAATGAGAAATCAGATCCAGACAGTTTTCGAAGATGGTCCAGGTTGTCATGCTGCCCATTGAAAAACCGCCGAAGCCGCGTGCATTTCTGTTCTGGCGGATGTGATATTTTTCTTCGAAGAGGGGCATAAGATCTTCGCGCAGTTCCTGATTGAAAACTTGAGCGTTTGAAAAAACATCGGCAGAGTATGGTTCCCAGAAAGTAACGGCGCAGAAAATAGTCTTTGCAAGTTTCTTTTCGTAAATCTGGGAATCGATAATTTTCTTCAGGAGTGAATTGCAGTTTACACCGTCAAAGAAAAATTCCGGGCTCTGTTCATGACCGTGCATAAGGTACATAACGTTGTATTCTGTTTCTGTATCGTTTTCGTCAAAGCCGTAAGGAAGATAAACAAGGGCTGTTTTCTTGTAGATTTTTGAATCGATGGAAGAAACCCTGTTCTTTACTTCGTAAACATAACGGAAAACGACACCTTCTTCAGGGCATACTGCGTAGCAGGAATCAGGAATGCTCTGAAATGCGTTATCCGGGAAACTTCTTCTTTCTGCAATAATAGAAGAGACAAGTGTTGTAAAAATAAAAAGCGATAAAATAATTTTTTTTGTTTTCATATGTCGAATATATTAGCTTTTTTCATTATCATTAATCTATGAGAGAAAATCAGGATTTTCTTACATCTCAGATAATTACTTATATCGGCAACAAGCGTCTTCTAATTTCAAATATTGAAAACGAGATTTTTAATATTGAAAAGGAACTTGGGAAAGATCGTCTTGTCTGTGCCGATTTATTTTCCGGTTCTGGCATTGTTGCCCGCATGCTTAAACGCCATTCTTCTCTCCTTTATACAAACGATCTTGAAAATTACTCTCATATTCTTAATGACTGTTATCTGACAAATAAAAAAGATTTTGATGAAAAATTGTATGACAAACTTCAGATGCAAATCTTGAAAAAAACAGATGAGAATCCTGTCCGCGGAATCATTACAGAAAATTATGCACCTGCCGTAACTGATAAAATCAGAAAAGGGGAAAGGGCTTTTTACACTCACGAAAATGCCGTAAAAATTGATTCTTACCGTAATTATATAGAAGAAATTGTTCCGCTTGAAATGCAGAAGTTTTTTCTTGCACCCCTTTTGACAGAAGCTTCGGTTCATGTTAACACAAGCGGAGTTTTCAAAGGATTTTATAAAGATCCTGCAACAAAGACCGGTTGTTTTGGCGGAGCGGGAAAAAATGCCCTTTCAAGAATCTGTGGAAACATTGAACTTAAGAAACCTGTTTTAAGTAATTTTGATTCTGATGTGGTTCTGTTTCAGAAAGATGCAGTTGAACTTTCAAGTGAGCTTAAAGGCCTTGATGTTGCTTATCTTGATCCACCATATAATCAGCATCCTTACGGGGCAAACTATTTTATGCTGAACCTGATTTTAGAAAACAAGATTCCAGAAGATGTCCGGGTTTCCAAGGTTTCAGGAATTCCTTCAAACTGGAACCGCAGTGCCTTCAATAAAAAACAGGCTGCATTGAAATCTATGGAACAGATAATCAGCCGTCTTGATGCAAAGTACACGGTTATTTCATATAATTCTGAAGGGTTCATTTCCTTTGATGATATGGAATCCATGCTGAAAAAATACGGCAAAGTTCGCACTGTGGGAATTCCATACAATACTTTCCGCGGAAGCCGTAATCTTTCCGCCCGTGATATTCACGTAACTGAATATCTTTTTATCCTGAAAAAATAGGCGTCAGGAGCGCCTGAAAATAATGATTATTCTTGAAACAATTATCCCGGTTTTTGTACTCATCACTTTGGGATACATTCTGAAGCACACAGGTCTTTTCACAGATGACGGAATCTCTGTAATTAAAAAACTGTGCTGTAACGTATTTCTTCCGGTTCTTGCCTTTGACACTTTGATTCACGGAAGTTATTCCAAAGATTCTCTTCTCCTTATTGGTCTTGAGCTTTTCATGCTTTTTGCAGCCTTTGGACTTGGTTTTATTTTTAAGCCAATGTTTGATGGAAAAGTGCGAGGCTATGTTCCTTATGCCATGACCACTTACGAAGGCGGACTTTTTGGCTGGGCACTTATTTCTATTGTTGTGGGAAAAGAAAACCTTTATTACATTGTAAGTATGGATATTTTTTCCGGCGTTTTTGTTTTCACAATTATGGCAACCGGACTTAAGCTGCTTTCCGGTGAAAAAATGACAAGGAAAGAAATTGCAGTTTCGGTCTGCACAAATCCTGTTGTTCTTGCAACAATTCTTGGCTTTACTGGCGCCGCTCTGGGACTTGGAAAAATCATCGATAATTCAGACTGGTGCGGAATCTACACAAAACTTACAAACTTTTTTACACAGCCAATGTCGCCCCTTATTCTTTTATGTATCGGGTCTGGACTTGTGTTTGACTGGAATGTTCTGAAGAAGGGGCTTAAACTTGCAGGACTCCGTTATGCAGTGCAGGTTGTTCTTTGTGCCATTGTTCTTTTTGTGATTTCCCGTACAATGGGTCTGAATGATATTCTTTTAAAATCACTTCTTATTTATTTCTTTGTGCCTACATCCTTTGTGCTGAACATGTATGCAAATGAAAAAGAAACGATAGAGTTTACGTCATCATCATTATCACTTGAAATTTTAATTTCACTTCTAATATTTACTATTATTATTGTGGTTGTTTAGCCACTTGTTTTTGGAGACAAAATGAAAAACAAACAGAGAAACGAACTTGCAGTCTGCGGAATGGCTGCTGTAAAAAAACTTGAAAAAAAACATAACGATAAAATCCAGCGCCTGTATTTTACAGAAAAAACAGCACCTCTTTTCGGAGGTTTATGCAAGACTCTTGCAAAGAACAAGAAGCCTTACAATCAGGTAAAGGATGAAAAAGAACTTGAAAAGCTTGCAGGAACTGTTCATCACCAGGGCGTTGTTGCCATGATAGATTTTCCTGAACTGACTCAGATTGATTCTGACATTATTCAGAGCTGGATTGAAAACAAGGAAGATGCTGTTCTTCTGGATCATATTGGAAATGCAAACAACTTTGGAGCAATTGTGCGTTCTGCAGTTTTCTTCGGAATCAAAAATATTATTATTCCAATGGATGAGGGCCAGACTTTCATCACAACAAGTTCATACCGTGTTGCTGAAGGCGGCATGGAATATGTAAACATTTATACAGT
This sequence comes from Treponema sp., assembly GCA_018385395.1. Lineage (GTDB taxonomy): Bacteria > Spirochaetota > Spirochaetia > Treponematales > Treponemataceae > Treponema_D. The sequence goes on along the minus strand of JAHBAD010000103.1, from coordinate 7,484 downwards.
GGCAAATCCTGAAAAACTGCTTGGTGCCCTTAAGGGTAAAATGTGCAAAGTTGGAACTTCGCTTAAAGCCAAAAAGGATGTAAGCCGGATCCGTAAAACGTCAGGGGATAAACCTGTTCTCATTATTCTTGGAAACGAAGAAAAAGGAATCAGCCGTGAAGTTGAAAAACTTTGTGACGAACTTGTAATAATTCCTTTCAGCGGTATGGCAGAAGGTTTTAAAGAGCCTTTGGTCGAATCTTTGAATGTTGCCCAGGCTGCATCGGTAATTTTCTACGAAATTATGAAATAACTCCATTTTCTATTTGATTTGTGTAAAATAATGTTATAATATTAGAGATATTAGATTTTTTACAAAACAAAAGAGGAAAAAATGGGAAAAAAGAATTTAAGCACAATGAAACTGATTGAATTTATCGGATTCATTCTTGCTGCAGTAGGATTTTGTCTTCCACTGACAAAAGGGAAAGTGTTCGGTTCAAATGGCGGAAGCGGTTTGAATTTCATTAAGAATATTTTTGATAGAGGTGCTTCTTTTCAGGAAATTATGGCACTTCTGATTTTCGTATTTGCAGTTGCTGGTATTCTTATTATGGTTCTGAAAGACGTAAAACTTTACGGCTTTATTTGCGCCGCTGGTGGAATTGTCTGCGGTGTACTGTTTTATTTGAAATCAATCGGTGTATTTGATTCAGGGGTTGCAAAAGGGGCTGCAAAATTTGCAAGCAAAGTTGGCGGTGCAGTGGCTGCTCCAGGCGTTGGTATTTACCTGCTCTGTATCGGCTTTGTTCTGGCTCTGGTTGGTTCACTTCTTAGAAAAAAATAATTTCATTTTTTGATTTTTAACACACACATTTGCCGTTCGATACCCCGAACGGCTTTTTTTTTGGTACAATAAAGATATGCTTCGTAATTCTGGACATGCAGACCTTCCTCTCCACATAGGCATAGTACCAAAATGGCTTGCCGACCGCATGATGGTTACAGGAACGCTGATTATTGAATCCATTATCCAGAATTACGGAGTTGATGAAGCTTTGACCAGACTTAGTGATCCGCTCTGGTTTCAGAGTTTTGGCGCTGTTATGGGCATGGACTGGCACAGCTCCGGCATTACAACAAGTGTAATGTATGCTTTGAAGCGTGGCCTGAACCCAAGGGCTCATGAACTTGGGCTTTATGTCTGCGGCGGCCGCGGAAAATATTCCCGCCAGACTCCTGATGAACTTCTTGATTTCGGAATGCGTTCCGGTTTTAATGGCGACGAATATGTGAGAGATTCAAAACTAGTTGCAAAAATAGATAACAATGCCGTTCAGGACGGCTTTCAGCTTTATCAGCACAACTTTATTCTTTCCCGTACAGGCAACTGGGCAGTTGTACAGCAGGGAATGAACGGGGCAACAAAAACTGCTCGCCGGTATCACTGGTGTTCTTCAGACTTGCGGAGCTTTGTGGAAGAGCCTCACACCGGCGTTGTTGGCGACAGTCAGGGCCTTATTCTGAATCTTACAGACAAAGGGGCAGGCAATACCCGTAGTTCCATTGTGGAAATGAGCCGTGAAGATCCTGAACGCATCTTGAAAGAAATAGGCGTTATGGCAAAGCCTGAAAGTGAAATCATTCTTTTAAGCGGCGGAAAATCAGTTCCAATCAGAAAAAAAACGGCACCCCTTCCGAACCCGGATCAGGGCGAACTTTTCCCGGAACTTGCAAATCTTCCGCCGACAGAACCGGTTCCAGGACCGGAAATTGGTACGAACGAAAAAATGGTTGTGGTCCAGAATAAAGGCCGGAATCTTGTAATGCCTTCTCATCATGAAGTTCTTGCCCGGGACGTAGATTTGAAGCGCCTTGGCGGTGTTCTTGCAACTGCTTACGAAACTCAGCCAAAAGATTTTGAAAGTCTCATGCTTACTCCGGGGCTTGGTCCGCGAACTCTTCAAAGCCTGACACTTGTAAGCGAAGTTATTTACGGTACTCCAAGCCGTTTTACAGATCCTGCCCGTTTCAGCTTTGCTCACGGCGGTAAGGACGGTCATCCGTTCCCGGTTCCTTTAAAAGTTTATGACGAAAGTATCCGCATCCTTCAGGACAGCATAGAAAAGTCGAAGCTTGGCTACAATGAAAAATCAGACTGCATCCGCCGCCTGCACAACACAGCCATGTACATCGAACAGAACTGCCAGACCGAAGTAGACTTTGACAAAGCCATCCTCTACGAAAAAGGCATGTCCGCTACTTGGGACGGCCGTACGGTGTAACTTTTTAATAAAGATATATAAAAAAATCGAAAAGTCCTGTATAATAACACAGTTAATTTTAATTGATGGGAGAATCTTATGAAAAAATCATTACTCGTAGTGGTTGCTGCTGTTGCTATGCTTTCAGGCTGTGCAAAACAGAACAACAAGAATTTCATCCTGGCAACAGGTGGAACATCAGGTACTTACTACCCATTTGGTGGTGCTATGGCTCAGATCTGGAATGACGGAATTCCTGGAATGAACGTTACAGCACAGGCAACAGGTGCTTCTGCAGAAAACCTTCGCCTTATTTCCAACGGAGAAGCAGAATTCGGAACAGTTCAGAATGACGTTATGGACTATGCTTACAACGGATCTGATATGTTCGAAGGAAAAGCACTTCCAAATCTTGCTACAATCGGAACACTTTATCCTGAAGTAGTACAGATTGCAGTTTCTGAAAAATCAGGAATCAAAACAATTGACGATTTCCGCGGAAAACGTATTTCTGTTGGCGACGCTGGTTCAGGTGTAGAATTCAACGCAAAACAGATTCTCGAAGGTTACAATATGACTTTCGATGATATCAAAAAATCAAATCTTTCTTTCAAAGAATCAGCTGAAGGTATTCAGAACGGAACTCTGGACGGATGTTTCATTACAGCTGGTGTTCCAAACGCTGCTCTTCAGGAACTTGCTTTCACACAGGGACTCAGACTTATTTCAATTGATACAGAACATGCTCAGAAAATCGCTTCTAAATACAGCTTCTACACAATTGAAACAATTCCTGCAGGAACTTACAAAGGAACAGACGAAGATACACAGGCTCTGGCAATCAAAGCAACTCTGGCTGTAAGTGCAAAACTCGATACAGAAACAGTTTACCAGATGACAAAAACTCTCTTCGAAAATCTGGACAAACTTGGTGCTGCACATGCTAAGGGAAAAGAAGTTACAGCTGCTAAAGCCGTTACAGGATGCTCAGTTCCATTCCACCCTGGTGCTGTAAAATACTTCAAAGAAACCGGTTTGGACGTAAACTAAATTTTATGGGGTAGGGGGAAGTATACGACCTGCGGTCGTTTGCATGAGTGGAAATTATTTAAGTCGCCGCTCATGCGGCTTGCGCATCCCCCTCGCGCCCATTTTGTTGGGCGCTACCCCTTCTGCGGGCGCTTTCATCTGATCGCTGCCCGCAACGCCCGCTTATGGAAAGACCACGTTTTACAAAAACATCTTATGTTTTTCTCGCCTTGTGGATTTTTCTGTGTGCAGGTTTATGCGTTCCTTCTGTAAAAGTGATTTCAATTTCAAACAGAAAAAATCCTTCGCAGAAAATCTATTCAAGGGATGCTGCCGTAAACGGTTTTGTTATTTCCTATACACATTCAGTGAACAAGGGCCGAGTTCACGATTTTTACAGAATAGAAAAAAACGGCTCACTTACATTAAATGAAACAGAATTTGTTTCTTACGGGGCTGGAATTCCTGAGCCGGAAGAAACTCCTGGTGCAGTTTTCACAGTAACTGACACAGGCTATATTATTTCGAATTTGAACAGAAATATGGATGAACTGGTTATGGCCGTCGGCGTAATTGCAGATCATTCTATAAAAATAAATACTGATAAGGCTGAAGAAGTTTTACTTAATACTATTTTTGCACCCCAGACAAGCCTTGTCATTCAACAAAAAAAACTAAACCTGATCAATTATATTTTATGGAGGAATAAATCAACATGGATGAAAACCCAACTGATGTAACAGAAGATGTTATTGACGGCGAACCTTCCGCTATGGAAAGTCTTATGCCGACAACTAACGAAGAAGAAATGCAGAACCTTATGAAGGAGCTGGACAGGGAACAGTCTTACCGTGAACATACCTGCTGGCGCCAGTACATTACAGTTATGATTTCTGTTTTATTCTGTGGTTTCCAGCTGTATGCAACACTTTCAGGAATGGTTACAGCCCAGATTCTCCGCGCTTCGCACCTGGCTTTTGTTCAGCTTCTGGCTTTTCTCCTTTTCCCTGCAAGTAAAAAGCTCCCAAAGAATACACTTCCATGGTATGACGTTCTTCTTGGAATTATTGGTGCTGCCTGCTGGCTTTACATTGTAACAAACTTTCAGCAGATTGCCCGTCGTGCAGGTGCTTTTACAGTACTTGATGTGGTTATTGGTGGAATCGGTATTCTGGTTCTTTTTGAAAGCTGCCGCCGCATTGTAGGAATTCCTATTGCAGTAATTGCCGCAGTATTTATTCTTTATGCCTTTGTTGGTCCATATCTTCCGGGCTTTTTGAATCACCGCGGTTACTCACTTAAGCGTGTAATTACACATCTTTTCTATAATACAGAAGGTATTATGGGAACTCCGATTGGTGCCTGTTCAACCTTTATCTTCCTGTTCCTGCTTTTCGGAGCCTTGCTTGATAAAACAGGAATCGGTCAGTTCTTTATTGATTCATGTAATGCAATTGCCGGTGGTGCTTCGGGAGGTCCTGCAAAAGTTGCAGTTCTTTCGTCAGCTCTGCTTGGAACAGTTTCAGGTTCTTCTGTTTCAAATACTGTAGGTTCCGGAAGCTTCACAATCCCAATGATGAAAAAGCTTGGTTATAAACCTGCTTTTGCCGGGGCGGTAGAAGCCGCAGCCAGCACAGGCGGTCAGCTTATGCCACCAATCATGGGGGCTGCGGCCTTCCTTATGGCAGAAAGCCTTGGTATGCCTTATCTTTCAATCGTAAAGGCAGCAGTTATTCCGGCTCTTCTGTACTTTACAGGTATTTTCATTACAGTTCACCTGGAAGCAAAAAAGCTTGGACTTAAAGGCCTTCCAAAAGATCAGCTTCCAAGATTCTGGCCGCTTTTCTTCAAAAAAGGATATATGGTTCTTCCTCTTATCGTAATCATCGTGTTCCTTTGTATGGGAAAAACTGCCGTATTTGCAGCCCTTATGGGAATATGTTCTTGTATTGTTATTGGAGTTGTAACAAGTTTTGTTGACCTGGCTTGCGGACGTAAACCAACATTCGGGCTTAAGGATGTTGTTGAAGTTATGTGTACAGCTGCCCGCAATACAATCAGCGTAGCAATCGCCTGTGCAATGGCTGGTATCATTATCGGTGTTGTAACACTTACAGGTATTGGACTTAAATTTGCTGCAGGTCTTATTTCAATTTCTCACGGAATTGCATTTATCACTCTGCTTCTTACAATGGTTGCCTCAATCATTCTTGGTATGGGTGCTCCAACAACAGCAAACTACCTTATCACTTCTACAATTACAGCCGGTGCAATTATCGGGCTTGGATACCAGCCTTTAGCTGCCCATATGTTCGCATTCTACTTTGGTATTATCGCTGACATTACACCTCCTGTTGCCCTTGCTGCCATTGCAGGTGCCGCCATTGCAAAAGCACGTCCTATTGAAACGGCTCTCAACGCTACAAAACTTGCCATCGGGGCATTTATTATTCCGTACATTTTCGTATTCAGTCCTCAGCTTCTTATGATTGATACAACAATCGGAAGCCTGCTCTGGATTACTCTTACAGCCCTTATCGGTATGTTTGCAATCAGTGCTTCTTTGGAAGGCTGGATTGTAGGAAAAGTTCAGTGGCCATTTAGAATTCTTTTTGCTGCAGCGGGACTTCTTTGTATCGTTCCTGAAAGCAAATCGGACATTGCAGGTCTTGTTCTTGTAGTTATTCTTGTTGGTTTGAACGTACTTTTTGCAAAATTGAACGCGAAAAAAGCAGTAAAAGCTTAATTAATATAGAATTTCTGTCATTCGTAAGGGATTTTGTCCATAATAGGGGCTGTCCAAGAGTGTAGCGCTCATTGAGCTCGTCGAAATGACTGCTACACTAAATGTGGTGGTTTCGATAAACTCAACCACCGTAATGCAAACTTGTTGGACAGCCCCTTTATCTGAATAAATTCAAATATGTTATACGCCAAATGCTGTCATAAGGCGGTATGTATTTCTTACGAATTAGTTTCTGACACATAATAACAGAAGAGACATTTTTATTTTACAAATACACCAGTTTTTAGATATTTCATAATCAAAGTCTTCTTCAAACTTCTCATAAGGTCTGCAATAAGAAGTTCTCAAATACCACTCAGTGCAAAATTCCTTCTTTTAAGCAAAAAGTTTGCACTAAGGCTTTATTCTTTTACGAAAACGATATAGTCTGTTCAATTTTGCTACAGAGTGAAAAAAGACAATGTAGACGAATCATCAGTTCTGGAAGAAGACCGCGACCTTTTATATACCACCTTCTACGACATTCTGAATGATCTGATGAGTCGGAAGAATCTTGACATATATGTTACTGGCAGCAACTCAAGACTCTTATCAAAAGACGTTGCGACAAATTTCCGCGATCGAGGTGTGGAAATTCAGCTTTATCCTTTATCTTTCAGTGAATATTATGAATATGCAGGCGGAGATAAAGGAGACGCATGGGAAGAATACATGACATACGGAGGAATGCCGCTTGCTGTTCTTGAAAAAGATGAAAAGGAAAAAGAAAAATATCTAAAAGAGCTTTTTTCAAAAATCTATATTGCAGACATAAAAGAACGTTATAATCTCAAAAATGAAGAATCCTTAAGCGTATTGATTAATGTGCTGCTTTCTTCCGTTGGTTCGCTGACAAATCCACATAAACTTAACAATACTATTGAATCTCATCTTCATTCAAAACTTTCGGATCACACTGTAAAAAAATATATGGATTATCTTGAGGATGCTTTCATAATAAAAAAGGCAGCTCGCTATGACATTAAGGGTAAAAGATATCTTGATTTTCCATCAAAATATTATGTAAATGATATTGGCTTACGAAATGCGCGGCTGAATTTCAGACAGCAGGAAAGAACTCACATTATGGAAAATATTATTTTCAACGAACTTCTCTGCCGTGGATATTCTGTTGATGTAGGGGTAGTGCAGGTTTCGTCTAAAGAAAATGGAGTTCAGAAAAAATCAAATCTAGAAATTGATTTTATAGTAAATCAAGGTTTCAATAAGTTTTATATTCAGTCTGCTTTTTCTGTCGATGATGAGGAAAAAAGGGCTCAGGAAACCCGTCCACTTTTAAACAGCGGTGATTTTTTCAAAAAGATAGTGATTGTAAACGGCAGCCAAAAGCGGACTACAGATGAAAATGGAATAATCTATATTGGAATAATTCCATTCCTGCTGGAAAAAGACAGTCTGGACAATTA
>JAHBAD010000087.1 GCA_018385395.1 Treponema sp. | reverse complement strand
AATTTATTTCTACTTAAACTAAAAGGATTAAAAGTAAAATGAAAAAAGCAGGTTATACAATCGGTACACTTATCATTCTTTTGATTTGTGCTTTCGTATTTGTTCTGGTTCCGGCAATGGCAGGAAGTGGAAATCAGCAGGAAGCTCCATCTTTTGGATCTTATAACAATAAACAGATTCGTTATGAACAGAATTCTGACATGGCAAATTTTGTTTCTCAGTATGGACAGTATTATCAGAGTATGGGAATGCAGATTGATCAGTCTACATACTATTACATTTACAATAATGCTTTTAATGCAACTGTAGCTAAAATGGCTGCAGAAGATTCTGTTGCTAAAAGCGGATACAAAGTTCCAAAAGCTGCTATAACACGTCAGATGCTTCCATATTTCTCAGATGAAAATGGAAATTATAACTCAAAGGCTTACAGATCTACTCCTGAAAGCACAATTGCGCAGATGAGAAGTGATATTGAATCAAGCCTTGTTTCTTTGCGTTTCAATGATGACAACTTTGGTTCAGACACTGGAATGTTTGGTCTTAAAACTTCAACCGCTGAACTTGATTTCCTTGCAAAAATGAACGAAGGAAAACGCGGTTTCGACATGGCTGCTTTCCCACTGGCAGGTTATCCTGATTCAGAAAAAGCTGCTTTTGGAAAAGCAAATGCTTCAAAATTCATTAAATATGATATGTCTGTAATTACAGTTGAAGATGAAGCAACAGCAAAAAAAGTTTTGAAAAGACTGGATGCAGAAGAAGTTACATTTGCTGATGCAGTTGCTGAATACTCAGAAAAGAATTACACAAACTCTGAAGGAAAACTCACCTCAAATTATGCTTATCAGATTGAAAACATTATGAATGATTCTGCTGAAGCTGCTCTGATTGGTGCTCTTAAAGTTGGTGAAAAATCAGGAATCGTAAAAACAAAATTCGGTTACTCAATCTTTATGGCAGATGGTGACTCAGTTGCTCCAGATTTCGAATCTGAAGATATGCTTAAAACAGTTAACTCTTACCTGAACTCTTATGAATCAAGTGTAATTGAAAATTACTTCATTGCTGAAGCAAAAGATTTCATTGCAGAAGCTGCTATGGATGGTTTTGATGCTGCATGTACAAAACATGGAATCGAAAAAGATATCATTGCTCCATTCCCACTGAACTACGGAAACTCTTCAATTGCTGGTACACTCAACACAAATGTTCCAGGTCTTGCAAATGCAGCAACAAATGAAAATTTCCTGAATACTGCATTCTCTCTTAAAATGAATGAAGTATCTGAACCACTGGTTCTTGATGGAAACGTAATTGTTCTTAAATACACTACAGACGGTGAAGCATCTGAAGAAGAAGCTTCTCTTCCTGATACTTCAAGCTTTGATGAAAGCAGTGCTTCAAGTGCAATTATGAACAGCCCTAAACTGGTTAATAACTTCACTTCTACATACTTTGAAAACTTCCTGAACTAGGATTTTCATATTGACTGAAATGAAAGATCAAAAGCCCTGTCTGGTAGAAACTGGTCAGGGCTTTTCTGTTGTATATCAAGAAAAGTTTCTCTATTCGAAATATAATCCTTCCAAAAATATCTGTCAGAAAATTTCTTCAATGGATTTTTTGCCGGGGACTATAATTCTGGCTTTATCGCCTGTTCTGGAACATGGATTGAAAGAACTTGCTGAAAGTCTTCCGGAAAATTGTATTGTTTTACTTTGCGAAGCAGAAAGGAATCTTCGTGGTTTTGAAAGCGAGAGGGGACTTGAACTCCTATGTCCTGATAACCGTTTTATTTGGGTTTCTGAACGAGAGTTGTATAATCTTCCGGTAATTTTTCAAAAACCATCATATACATTTGAGTCCGGAAATCAAGTTGATTTTGCAGGGATTTTTCGCCGTGTAATCAGACTTGATTTTTCTGCGGGTGTTCAGTTCTGTGCTGATTTTTACAATACCCTTGAGACTGCCTGTGTGAACTCCATACGACAGTTCTGGACTAACAGATTTACACTGGCAAAGTTTGGACGGAAGTATTCCCGGAATATGTTCCGGAATCTTAAAATTTTGGAAGACTCAAAACCACTGTCCCATTTTATTGGAAAGATCGACCGGCCGATTTTTGTTTTCGGAGCCGGAGAAAGTGCTGAGCAGGGAATAGAAGAAGTAAAAAGATTTTCAAAAAGTGAGAAGCCTTATATTCTGTGCGCAGATACAGCATTTCCAATGCTTAAAGCAAACGGGATTATTCCAGACGGCATTGTAGTAGATGAAGCCCAGAGTATTATTGCGCAGAGCTTTATTGGTGCCCGAAGGGCTGCAATAGAAAAAGGTGTGCAAGTTTTCCAGAGTTTATGTTCTCTGCCGCATGCGGCAGGACGTATTTTCCCCAAAGATCATATTTCTTTTTATGCTACTGAATATGCGCCCAATTCTTTTTTTGAATCACTCAAGGATAAACAGTTTTTTCCGCCAGTCATTCCCGCATTTGGGTCTGTTGGAATTACCGCATATGTTCTTGCCTGCCTTTTCAGAAAAGATATTAATGTTAAAATAAAAGATTTCGGTCTTGATTTTGCATACAGCAAGGGAAAAACTCATGCCCGCGGAACACCCGCTCATAAACGGCAGCTTGGACTTGTGACACGGCTTACTTGTATGGAAAATTTCGGAAGTTGTTTCGGTCAGAACGTAATCAGGCTTCCTGTGTCGGCACCGTTTCCGTATACTACACCAGTTCTTGCAGGTTATGCTGAAACCTTCCGCCAGGTAAAGGAACAAAGTAAAGAACTTGGTTCTTCCATTATATCAGACTGGACAGGGCGTTTTAATTTAATGAGAAATTCTGAAAAATTATCTGTTACTGAATTTATTTCATCCGAAAAAGATGCCCTTTTAGAGCTTCGGGATTTGTTGAGCGGTAAAGGGAATTTTTCTGGGGCGGAACGAAGTGAAAAAATCAAAACCCTCCTTGAAAACCGTCAGTATCTTTACCTTCATTTCCCTGACGGGTACAGATTTTCTATGGAATTGAATTTTCTTAAACGTATTCGTGGAGAAATCGACGGTTTTTTGAAGGTTCTACAATAAAATCTGTTGAAATCTTAATTGAAAACTTAAACTCTTGGGATTATAATTAAAAAAATATACAAACTGGTTTTACTGGTTATTAGGAGTTAATTATTATGGATTTGATTTATGGAATCAAAGACAAGCCAAGCTTTGGAAAAACAGTGTTGTTTGCTATCCAGCAGCTTCTGGCTATTATGGCTGCAACAATTGCAGTTCCTGCTATTGTTGGTAACGGTCTTTCGGCATCAGCTGCATTATTTGGTGCTGGTGTTGGTACATTTGTTTATCTGCTCTTTACAAAAAGTGCTTCTCCGGTTTTTCTGGGAAGCTCTTTTGCTTTTATAGGCTCAATGTTCAGTGCATTCGGTGGAGCTGCTTCGCTTGCCGTTGGTTACTGGGGATTAATTATTGGTGCCCTTATGGCAGGGCTTGTTTATGTAATTATCGCTGTAATCGTAAAATTTTGTGGTGTAAAATGGATTGATAAACTGATGCCGCCTGTAATCATCGGGCCTACAGTTTCAATTATCGGACTTAGTCTTTCAGGAAATGCGATTGGCGACCTTATGAAAACAAGTGTGGAAGGTGGAAGTGTTTACGTAGCTCTTATCTGCGGTCTTGTTACACTGGCAGTTACAATGCTTTGCTCAACATACTCAAAGAAAATCGGACGTCTTATTCCTTTCATCATTGGTATTGCAGCAGGTTATGCACTTGCTTCAATTTTTGCTCTTATCGGAACACTTGCAGACAAACCTGCTCTTATCGTAATCAACTACGGCGCACTTAAAGCTCTGGATTTCAGTTCAGTTTCTGGTTATCTTTCACTTCCTAAATTCACATTTATGTTAGGTGGTGTTGAAGGTCTTAAAGGAATTACAGGTTCATACCTTCTTACAGTTTTTGCAGCTTATGTTCCAGTTGCATTCGTAGTATTTGCTGAACACCTTGCAGACCACAAAAACCTTTCTGCAATCATTGGAACAAATCTTCTTGAAGAGCCTGGCCTTACAAAAACACTTCTTGGAGACGGTGTTGGAACAATGGTTTCTACAGTTTTCGGTGGATGTCCAAACACAACATATGGTGAATCAATCGGATGTGTAGCTATTACACGCAATGCTTCAACTATCACAATCTGGTTCTGTGCTTGTCTTTGTATCATCTTCTCTTTGATTTCGCCTCTGGTAGCACTTCTTGAAACAATCCCTTCTTGTGTAATGGGTGGTGTATGTATTGCACTTTACGGATTCATTGCCGTTTCAGGATTCAAGATGTTCCAGCAGGTTGACCTGAATAAAAACCGTAACCTTTTTGTTGCATCTGTAATCTTCATTACAGGGGTTGGTGGAATGGTTATAAGCTTTGGTAAGGTTGAAATCAGAACTGTAGCATGTGCACTTATTCTTGGTATTCTTACAAACATAATGCTCAGTAAAGAAACAGAGTAGCCTTTTATTAAACGTAGGATTAAATTAAATAGATTTGTTTATTCAAGTCTAATGAATTACTCCCAGTCACAAAAATGGGTATTGCCGACCGCTCAATATTTTGCTGCATGTGAAGCGGGTCAAAGAAACTATTCAGCCCCGCTTCAAATGCTCGGCATACACCATTTTCTGTTCCTTCGCGTAATTCATTAAAGCAAAAATATTAATTTGATTTAATCCTGCTTGTAAAAAACTTACGCGAGGGAACAACACGACCGTCAGGAAAGTCTGCAGACCGGCTTGATAGTTTCCTTGCCGGGCTGCAAC
>JAHBAD010000092.1 GCA_018385395.1 Treponema sp. | reverse complement strand
AATTTAAGTAGAATATTTTAACATTATCTATTTTAGAAGTCAATGTTACATTCTGCTCCCTTTATTTCTGGTATCTGGTCTGATTCTCCATTTTTCTATATTGACAATAAATCGGAGGTGATTTACATTTTAGACGTAACTTCTTAATAACTCAGGGGCAATAAATGTCTGCAAATTTTTCTTCAGAGAGTTTTGAATTTGAAATGTCTATGTCTTATGACGACGAATTTGACGATTTCGGAGATGGTTTCGAAGATGATTTCGATTATGAAGATGACGACACTCTCGATGAATACGATGAAGATTCAGACTGGAATGACGATTATCAGGAAGAAGAAGTAGACGACTACGATGAACCTTACGACGACGTTGAACCGGAATCAGGTTATTCTTTCAGAACACATGCTGCCGAAGAACTGATTGATGAAGATGACATGATTTTTGAAGAAGATGACGGGGAAGAATAATCTTTCATATCCATCATTAAATAAAACACATTGAATGCAAATACGTCGAGTCAAGGCACGCTAACGCTTAAAGCCTTGACTTCGCCGTTTTTAGGGTTTGTAATAAACCCTAAATAAAAAAAGCTTCGCAGTTGCGAAGCTTTTTTTTGTTACTTTTCTTCCTTTAGCCTGTCCAGAAGAATACGGAACGCACTGTCCTGATTCTTAAGCATCTTTGAACCGCGTGTAATCTTGCACAAAGACATATTGTATTTTCGTGCAATTTCTCTCTGTGTTACACCACTGTCCAGTTCCTTTACAAGCTGCCATCTTTTGGCAAAATCAGTCATTTCATTATTTGTAAAAAGACAATCAAAAAAGTTGTACAAAAATTCTTCATCACTGTTTTTTGAAATGAGATGACAGATTTCCTTAAGATTATCTTCCACAAAGTTTTCAGGAAGAATATTTTCAGAATTTTCGGCCATAACTATTCAACGATAAAAACGTCTTTTCCAGCTCCACATTCAGGACATTTGTAGTCTGCAGGAACGTCTGCCCAGGCAGTATTTGGAGCAACATTGTTTTTTGCATCCCCTTCCGTTGAATCATAAACGTATCCGCAATTATCACACTGCATTCTTTCCATGTTTCTACCTCGATTTATTAATTATTCTTGAAAAAATCAGCTTTCGAAGCCCCGCAAACAGGACAAACCCAGTCTTCAGGAAGATCTTCCCAAGCTGTTCCTGGAGCAATTTCTGAATCAGCATCGCCTTTTTCAGGATTATATACATAATCACAAATATCGCAGATATAACTGTCCATAATTTCTCCTTTTTATCTCATTTAATGATACCATAAATAGAAACGTCTTACAAACAAAAAAAAGGAGGCCAGAGCCCCCTTTATAAACAATCAATAACCTTTTACCGGATTTTGAATGTTCCTGTCGTCAGAGTTCCACCGTTTGAATAAACATCAAAATTGACTGTTTTGTCAGCTTTTGCCAGTTCATTATAGAATTCTTTTACATCACGAACAGATTTTCCGTTTACAGCTGTAATAACATCACCGTTCTGAAGACGCAGTGTTGCTGCCGGTGTTTTTGCCTGAACATTTGTTACAACAATTCCTTTCACTTTCTTGTCATCAATTTCAAGGCGTTTTTTTGCATCATCTGTCAAAGGACTAGCAATGAATCCCGGCCACAGCTTGTTATTTGCATTAACCACTTCATCAGTACGTTCTTCGATTTTTACATTAATTGCAGGCTGTTTTACACCACCACGGATAACGACGAATCTGGCTGTTGTACCAACCTGGAGATTTCCTACATCACGAACCAGCTGATTAACTGATTTTACAGGTTTTCCGTTCAGTTCAATGATAAAGTCACCAGGTTTGATACCGCATTTGAATGCAGGTGAACCTGTAAATACTTCTGCGGCAAATGCACCTTCAATTCCTTCAACCCCAAGTTCTTTCTTGAAATCAGGATTAACTTCTGTAAGTGAAACCCCTACCCATCCATATTTGATTTTTCCACCTGAAATGAATGAATCAATGGCTTTTTTTACATTGTTAATTGGAATTGCGAAGCCGAGACCGTTTGAACCGCCTGAACGGGATGCAATCCATGTATTAATTCCGATAACTTCACCATAAATGTTTACAAGGGGACCACCAGAGTTCCCCTGGTTGATGGCTGTATCTGTCTGGATAAAGTCAGAAATGCTTCCGATTCCTGAACCATCGCGGCCTACGGCACTTACAATACCCTGTGTTACGGACTGGCGGTATCCCAAAGGAGCACCAAAAGCCATACAGATATCACCAGGCATTACGTCATCGCTGTTTCCAAGTGGAGCTACAGGAATTGATTTGTCTGTAGATTCAAAAGAAACCAGTGCAATATCGATTCTTTCATCGGCACCAACAAGTTTCCCTTCAAATTCGCGTTCATCATTAAGCTTTATGCTGATTTTTGTAGCTCCGCCGGCAACATGATTATTTGTAAGAACATAAAGAGTGTTTCCGTCGCGGCGCACAATTACACCTGAACCAAGCCCTTTTGATTCATATTCTTTTGTTCCTTTATCAGAATCTTCATCGTCAGGTTCTCCGAAAAAGAAGAAAGGAATACTTCTCATAGGATTTGTATAAGTTTTTGTTTCTGTAACATCAACTTCTACAACAGCCGGAAGCATTTCAGCCGAAACGTTTCTGAAAGTAGTCTGAAGGGCTTCTACCACGGAAAGAGCTTCTTTCGAATTAACCTGTGCTCTTCTTGAGGCAGAAGGATCAGCAAAAAGTGAGGCAGTCAGAAGGGCTGCCAGTGAAATAATAAGGATTTTTTTAGTAATTTTTTTCATTTTAATGCCTCTCATGTTTTGCATCTTATACTAATATAAATAAAAATCCCTCGATTGTGTTACAGAATTTTCTATTAAAACTACAAATTACTAAAACTGCAAATTACATTCCTACGTTGAATTTGCCCTTGTTTGTTTTGTAATCCAGAGCAGTAAGGACTTCTGTATGGTCTTCGTAAACTACAACAGAATGTTCTTCGTGGCATGAAACCTTGCGGTCACCAGTTACAACAGTCCATCCGTCAGGAAGAACTTCAACATCTGCTGTTCCAAGATTGATCATAGGTTCAAGTGCCAGAACCATTCCCGGTTTGATTCTTGGATTTCCGCCATTGAAGTTAGGATCATTTGGAATACTTGGATCTTCGTGGACATCAACTCCAACTCCGTGACCACAGTAATCATAAACTACGCCATAACCGTATTTGTCATGAGCAATTTCATAAACTGCACGTGAAATATCCTTTATTCTGTTTCCTGCTACACAGGCATTGATAGCGGCAGCAAGACATTCTTTTGTAACCTGATGAAGCTGTTTTACTTCTGCCGAACATTCACCAATCTGAATGCTGTGAGTTGTATCACTGATATATCCGTCAAGATCGATGCCAACATCAATTGAAACAAGATCGCCATCCCGAAGAATGCGTTTTTTAGATGGGATTCCGTGAATAACTTCATCATTCACACTGATACAGATTGCACCAGGAAAACCTTCACGGTACCATGCAGGCTTTCCACCATGGGAAATAATGAAATTTTTGAAAAGATTATCTACTTCTTTTGTAGACATACCGGCTTTAATCTGCGGCATAAGTTCATTGAACATATCAGCTGTAATATGGCAGGACTTACGTATACCTGCGATTTCTTCTTCATTCTTAATAGTAATCATAGTTTTATTGTAATGATTTAATTAAAACTTGTCATAAACTCCACAAAACAAATTCCGATACTCTAAAAGAACAGGTATTTTTTACCCAGAGGTATTTATTATGAAAAAACATTCAGCAGTATCACTTATTCTTGCAATCTCAATTGCTCTTTCAGGTTGTGGCTCATCAAAACAGAAAGATGAATCTACAGTTACACCTCACGAGCTTTATAAAGCAAACAAAAAAGATGATGCAAAAAATCTATTTATGCCACTGGCTGATATTAACAGTGTGGATGACGAAGGAAACACTTTACTCCATCTGGCAGCAGCAAAAGATGATTCTGATATGGTTTTATTCCTTCTTATTAAAGGAGCTGATCCCCTTTACAAAAACAACGCCGGGGATACACCTCTTCATTCAGCAATCAACAACACGGCATTCAATGCAGCAAAAATCCTTGTAGAAAACGGAAGTGATATTTTCAGCCAGAATGCAGACGGTGTTACAGCACTGGATCTTGGCTTGGAAAACAGTGCCCGTTACATGGACATTTTCATTACCCAAAACACAGGGAACTATCTGAATGAATACGGACAGAATCTTGTACACTATTTTGTTCTTAAAACAGCACAGCCTATAAAAGAAGACGACTCAAACCGTCCTAAAATCGATACTATAAGAGCTATAGATTCCTGCATTTCAAAAAATCTGCCCCTTTCAATTACAGATGTAAACGGAAAAACACCACTGGACATTGCATTCGATATCAACTCAGATGATTCCATTGAAATTGCAGCCAGACTTATTCTTGCCGGTGCGGACGAAGTTGAAACAGACTTTGCATATTTCCAGGAAGCAGTCTCTTCCCGCAATCCAAACATGCGTTTCGAAGATAACCAGACTCCACTTCACATGGCTGCAATTATGGGACATTCTTCAATCGCAAAATACCTGCTTTATAATGAAAAGAATAAAGATATCGATATAAATGTTCAGGACACTTCAGGTTCAACTCCACTTCATGAAGCTGTACGCTACGGAAACATCGAGATCATCGAAGAACTTCTGGCAGAAGGTGCAAACATTAATGCACAGGACAATATTGGTAAATCGCCAATTATGGTTATTATGCCAAAAGAAAAGATGGAAGCGATTTACAAACTGATGGTCAGTTATCGTGCCGACCTGAATTTAAAGGATTCATACGGTGACACATTGATTCATACAGCAACTATGATGCACGCACCTGAATCAATCCTTGAACTTCTGGTAGAAAACGGCGCCGATGTTAACGCAAAAAACAAAGAAGGGGTTACACCATTTGAAATTGCTATCCAGCACCACGACAAGGAAATGACACGTTTCTATGCAAATCACGATGCAGATATCCACACAAAAGATACCCACGGAATTTCACCATTGTCTCTTGCCCTTGAAGCAGACAAAGAACTTTTCGAAATGATTATTTCTGAAAAAAATGCTCAGAGCCAGAACTCAGAAGGTAACACACCGCTCCATATTGCACTTTTAAATGATGCACCTCTTGAGAAAATTCTTTATATAATCAGCCTTACAGAAGATGTAAATATCCGTAATTCCGACGGAAATAACGTTCTTTACATTGCCTGTACAAAAAAACAGGAACCTGTCGTAAAAGCGCTTCTTGAAAAAGGCGGCGATATTTTCAGTATCAATAAAGACAGCGATTCTGCACTCCGCATTGCACTTCGTGACGGCGGTATTGTTCAGGACTGGATCATTACTTCAAAGACAATTAAAACAACTGACGGTTCAGGAAACACATGTCTTCACTATGCAGCAGAATGGCAATATGTAAACGCAATTGAAAGCCTTGTTGAAAAAGGAGCTAATCCTCTGGCAAAAAATGCAAACGGAGAAAACATCCTTTTCAGCGCTGCAAAAACAAATGATGCAAATGTCATCAATACAGTTGTAAAAGTGGGAACTCCTGTAAATGAGCGTGACAACCTTGGAAACACTCCGCTCCACATGGCTGTTCACTGGGGTGCAATAAAATCAATCGAAAGACTTCTTGAACTTGGAATTGACATCGATGCTCAGAACACTTCAGGAAAGGCTGCACTTTCTGAAGCCGCCCTTTCAGGCAAAATGAATACCGCAAAATTTCTGCTTGATAACGGTGCAGATGTAAACTCAAGTGACATAACAGGCTGCACAATCCTTATGGATGCAATCCGCGGGCAGAACAAAGACGTTGTTAAACTTCTTCTCGATTACAACGCAAATGCTTCGATTCAGGAAATCAACGGGGTAAACGCTTACCATGAAGCAGCAAGAATAGGAGATATTGATATTATCAAGATGATTCGTGACGAAGGCGGAAACCCTCTGAGTCGCGATAAAGCGGGAAATACACCATTCTCAATCGTTATGAACAAAGACATGAAAGTTATCAAGGCTGTTCTTGGAACTTCCAAAAATATCACTGATTCAGATGGAAACACTCCAATCCATATTGCAGTAAAATCAAAAGTACCTTCTAAACTTTTGAAAGAACTGATTGCAATGGGTTACCCTATCGACAGCCGTAACTCAAACGGTTACACAGCTTTAACATATGCAGTTGAAGAAAATGATATTAACCGGGCACTTATTCTTCTTCAGAACAAAGCAAATCCTTTCCAGTCAATCAACAAGAAAGGACAAAACGCAGTAACAATCGCACTTGATAAAAACAATAAAAAGATGATTGCAGAGATCGTAAAAACGAAAGGAAAGAATTGTGACATTCAGGGAAATACAATTCTCCATTATGCCGCAAAAACTTCGTCTACAGAAACAATAAAAGATCTGCTTTCTTTCGGTATTCCTAAAGATGTAAAAAACATTTCAGGCGATACACCTTATGACGTTGCAAAACGCTGGGGAAACAAAGAAGTTGCTGAACTTCTGAAATAACCTTTAAAAAACTATAAGACCTTCACCCGTTCTTCAGGACATTTCTCAAAAAACTCCCTGATTCGGGCACGAAGGTCTTCATTATTTTCTGAAGAAAAATCAGCATTTATCCACTGGCTCTGGGCATAATGTCCAAACTTGAAATTTTCTGAATAATAAGTAAAAAAACGCTGAAGTCTTGTTTTCCAGAACTCCTGTGGCTGATAAAGCTGAATATCATCGATATAATCAAGCGCTAACTTTTCCATATCGATTTCAAGAGGCGCGGTCTGTTCTGAAGTTTGTCCTTCGGAACAAAGTGATTTTTTCAGCTCATAAAAAATCCATGGTTTCGAAACCGAGGCTCGGGAAATCATAACGCCGTCTACCGACGGACATACCTTACACGCAGAATCGAAACTGTTTTTATCCTTTATATTTCCGTTAACATAAACCTTTATTCTTTCACCATAACGCTGTTTTAAATCTTCGGCATAGTGATAGCGTGGTAGACGCGATAGCTTTTCTTTTTTTGTACGGGGATGAAGAGTCAAAAGCTGAACGCCTTCTTCAACAAGCATATCCGTAAAACTGAAAAACTTTTCATCTGTAAAATCATCATCGCCAAGCCGCAGCTTTACGGAAAATCTTTTAGAACTTTCAGGATGAAGTTCATTCCATTCACGGATTACATTTCCAACACCCTGAACAAGTTTTTTTGTTTCCTCAACTGGTTTAATCATCCAGGAAATGCCGGCGCCAAAACGATAAATGTCCGGAGCACTGCACCCCATATTCAGATCAAGTCCAAGTCCCGGAAGGGCGGTAAGAATTCTGGAAGCCTCAATCATTTTTAAAGTATCATGCCCTGTAAGCTGCCAGACAATTTTTTCAGGAACCGGAGCCGGGTCAATATAAAACTTTTCAAAGTGACTGTTTGCAAGAAGGCTTCCTGCATTAATCATTTCGGTAAAATATTCGTCACAGCCGCCGAAGCGTTCAACGGCATTCCGAAAAGCCCTGTGACTGATTGTTGCCATTGGACCACAAATAAGTTTTTTTCCACTCATTATTTTACCACCATGATTTTTCGAGTTTCATCAAAGCCGTTTCCAATTACCCGGACAAAATACATTCCGCGTGCAACTGCTTTTCCGTTTCTATTCTTTCCGTTCCATGTAAAATAATTTTCATTACCCGATTCAAGTTCCCCTCGATGCAGGTATTCTATCACATTTCCATCCAAAGTCATTACAATTACATCAACTCTGCCCGTTTTAGGATTATCCACCCGGACAACAGCTTTTTCACCTTTTCCGGCATTAATAACGTTATTCAAAATTGTGACGCCACCTTTCTGAAGAATCATTTCCTTAAGGCGGAAAGACCAGAGATCAAGAGAAAGGATATCTGCAGGATCTTTCAGTCTTAAGGCAAACAGAGGAGAATCCTTTTTAACGATATATTCTTCTGTCTGATAATCAAAAACTGGTGAATGACACATACGAACATCAGTTCCATCATTTTCTGTCATGCTAAAGAGGAAAGAAACCTGATCTCCAGGAGCCCAAAGCTTTACAGCTTCTTCAGGAATTGAAAAATCTATTCCATCAGGCACATCTGAATTTTCAAGATTTTTTCCGTCTGTTACAAAATATGATTCAACAGGATTTGCCTTAGTTGCAATTGTTTTGAAAATATTAAGACCCGGAACCTCAGGAAGCCAAACACGAAGACTGGATCCCGAAATACGATTATATTCATCTGAAACGGAGCCATTTTCAGGACTGTTATCAAGGTAAATTCTTGCGCTCATTGCATCTTTCGAAACCGCAGAAGCAATTACGTGAATTTCATCTTCGGGTAAGAGAGTTCCGAAATTTTTCTGCTCAGCATCCCAGTCATGTACTCCAAATGAATTTTCACCAAAAAGATTTTTCTGAACAAGTCCAGATTTTGAAGCATCATTTGGTGCATTAAATGCAGCATTATATGCATAGACTGGATTAACTGCATTTACAGCAAAATCACTTAAGGAATGGGCACTGTATGCCGGAAGATAGTTACCAACTCCCGTATCATCCTGAACGAAAGTTGCCACTTTAGTATGAAGCCCTGTTACAGGATCCTGGAACTTACTTCCTAATGGCTTACACTGAACATAAAGATTCAGCACATCATCATAAGTTACTTCCCTGTTAAGTCCAAGTTCAACACTACAGTAGTCATTATTGAAAAGCTCATTATCAGCTACATTTGAATTTCCAAGATGAACCACAGGTTTTATATTTGCATCTATTTTAAGATCTGATTCAACAAAATCTGTTCCATCAATTTTTCCAAGAACGAAAGATTCCGGGAAGAATTCAAGAAGCTTTTTATTTACAGATTCTCCAGAGTCAAGATTCTTTAGATTAACAGTATCATCAAAGTTCAATCGTTTAGCAAACATAAGATAAAGTTTTTTCTGGCCCACTGGAGCCAGAGACATAACAAAGCTTGGAGGCGTTGTATCTATAGTTCGGATTTTGGCAGATTCAAGACGGTTACCTGCAAGGTCTGTTACAAAGCCCTTTGTATCATCATAAGAAACAATAAAAGTAGTTTTTACAGAAGGGATTGTCTCCTTAAGGGTTAATCCAAAATAAGGAGAGTCTGCATAATTTGGCGTACGGACAGCGCCTTCCGTTGCAATAAAAATTGGTGATGTTACATTAAAATAAGCTTTCTTCGTTTCATCAAATACAGTCTCAGGACTCATACTGAAATCATCACCAGTGATATGTTTAAATGCTCCTGCAGAGTCAACAATTGAACTGTAACGGATACCGCCAGAAGTTCTGTTTGATTTAAACATTCGGGACCCGCCAAAATCATCAGCGGCGAAAGTTCCATTTTCTGAATCCTCTGATACAAGATTTGCATCAACACTTATAGAAGAAACCCATCCTTTACGCGAAACCCAATAAGCAGAATCAGAATTATCATAAGTCGGAGTATTATCAAACATATGAAACTCAATACGCTTCAAAGAAGAAGTACCGTCTACGGTTGAACCGATTGCTTCAAAATGTCCTTTAAGAAGATCGCTATTCCAGGCAGCAGCCGATTTTCTGTATATGGCAAAGGAAGGTTTTATTACATCCCATAAAGCACCGCTTACAGAAACACCATCTGTTTTCACAGACTGAATTCTATTTCGGACAGGATGTGGATTTTCTGAAGCCTGGTCTGCCCGATCAAATACAGGACATTTAATATAAGCCCCATTTGTTTGACGTGGAAGAGTAACCTGACCTGAAGGGGTTTTTGCATTATCAATATAGCCAATCCAGTTTTTGTATTCATTTCCGTCATTATCAGTTATTGTTCCGTCAACAAGGCCTGAAATAGAAATACGGACAGTATGAGAGTTCATATCTGATTTTCTGTATAAGCTGTGGACAGTCGAAGAACTTTCACCTGTGCGTCTGTCACCTGCTGAAAGAGTCCCATTGAAAGTGGCAAGACCTGCTACTGTAAGTTTTCCATTAGATTCTGTAATAGCACCAAGAGAGTCCTGAACCTGTACATTTTCGAACTTAGGCTGACTTGCAGTAAGAGTCAAAGTGCCAGAATTTGATGTATTGTCAAAATCTACTGGTTCCGAATAAACGAACTCAATAAAGTTATGAGCATCATATGAAGGCTGACTCGATGCTCCTGTACTTTCATAATAACGAGTATGGTTTTCCTGACCTGTGGTAACCTGTACAAGAACCGGAGAAGCACCGTCTGAAACTTTTTTGTAATCTTCTCCGGAGTCTTTCAGAATTTTTCCGAAGCGGTCAGTAAACACAATACCAAAACGTGAATCTGCTGACTGAACGTCACGGTCAAACTTCAGGTTCGGTAAAGTTTCCTGATGAACTCCGTAGCTGTCAGTACTTGCAGTGTCACCTGTAAAAGTTCCATTTGCATCTGTGTTCCAGCGGG
>JAHBAD010000027.1 GCA_018385395.1 Treponema sp. | reverse complement strand
CATTTATGACATACTCATTCAAAAAAATATTATTACTGCAGATCCTTATCGCTTTGATAAAAAAATCTCAGAAATTAAAAGTCCTGACACAAGTCCTTTCAGCGAAAATGAAAAAGGCGTAATAATTGGGAAACGTCTTTCTGATTATGACTCAATGCTTGATTTCATCTGTACATACACTCGTTTCAGTGTTGAAAATATTAATCTCCCTAAAATCAAAAAACTTCAGGAACTGAATTCCTGTTTCTGTTGGGATGAATTTACAACCAACAGCACGAAACCGAACACACGCGGACTGGCGAATCTTGTATCTGAAGCAAAAGCAAATGCTCCTCAAATTATGCAGAGCATGATTAACGATCACATTTCGAAATGTGGTCAGACTACAACTGAAATCAATTCTATGCTTAACCAGTTGATCCGTTTTCAGAGAGAGCTTTACAAAGTTACTGTCCGAAAAGATTTGATGGAGCATCCAGAATTCAAAAAAGAACATACGTTTGCTTCTGAAGAAGTTGAACTTGCAGAAATCAAAAAAATCTTTGCCGATGCAACAGGAAAGAAACCTTTCTATACAGAACTTATTAATGAAATAATTGCTGAAGATTTAAGTCCGAACAAAAATCAGCTCAGACAAGATGTTCTTGGACGACTGGAAATAAAAGAAACTGAAAGTAAAAAAACAGTCAAAAAAACGGTAGACACAAAAGGAATTCTCATGAATGCAGTAATGGTGCTTGGTGCTTTGCCGCCAACCTATAGAACTTTCTATGAAAAAATTTCCTTCAACTTTGAACTTCTTCATGTTGGTCCAAAATCACCTTTTGCTAAATTCATTGCCATTCTAAAAAAAGCATTTAACATCAAACCAAAAGAAGTTAAAATTATGGTTGCAACAGTTGATCCTATTACAAAGCATAAAACTTCCAAAGAAGTGAAAATCCATGAACTTCTGGGTGACATTTTGAAAAAAGACAAACTGTATACAGGTATTGCTACTCGTGGCACTGAATATCAAAAGATATACAATGCAGAGGAAAGTCAGATTCTTACGTTCCTTGGGAAACACATTTCCGAAAACCAGAATCTTTTCAATACTATTTCGGCACTGGATGATTATTTCAAAACCGCTGTAACACCACAGGTGCGCGGTAAAGTAAAAGGTATGAAAATTGACCTTGATACAATGAGAAACACAATCATCAGTGCAAATAAAAAACGTGGTGAATATCAGGCTATAATCGAAGAAGCCGAACAAATGAGAAAACTTGGAATCGACAATGATTAAAAAACGAAAACTTTTAATAGCAGTCATTTTGGCTGCTGTATTTGTAATGCCTCTTTCGGCCCAGAGATTTCTGGATGAAGATGATGAGGTTGAAGATCTTCTTGCTGAAGCTGATTCAGAATTCTCAGACGAAGGAGATGAGGAACTGTCGGATCAACTCCTTGCAGCAAACCGTTTTGTCATGACTGTGATTGAACCTTCTCAGCCTCACGACTTGAATCCGAAAACTTCAACTTATGTTTCGGACGCACAGCTTTTGTCCGGTGTATATGAAGGTCTGTTCTCTTACGACCCGCAGAGTCTTGCTCCACTCCCTGCAATATGCGAAAAATATAAAATCTCCCGTGATAAGAAACGATGGACTTTTACGCTACGTCAAAATGCACGATTCTCTGACGGGTCGCCTATTACGGCAAAGGACGTTCGCCGCTCATGGCTTGAACTTATGGAAACTCCTGATGCACCATATGCTTCCATGCTGGACATTATTAAGGGTGCTGCCGAATTTAGAGCCGGCAAAGGGACAGCAGATAATGTTGGTATTACTGCAGTTTCAGATACAACACTTTCTATCCGTCTTACAAAAGCGGCAAGTTATCTTCCAAGCCTGTTATGTCATTCAGCATTTTCAATTACTCACAGAAACCCCACAGTTTTTTCAGGCGCATATTTTATCAGCGACATAAAAAACAATGAGATAATTCTTGAGAAAAATGAATATTACTGGGATGCCCAGAATGTTCAGATCAAAGTATTTTGTTTTTTCCAGTCTTTTGGTGCAGAAGACAATGCTTATTTTTACAATACAGGTTTTTCAGAATGGATTACATCTTACGATGTTGATACTTCAAAAATCCTTGCAAAAAATGATATCCAGATTAATGCGGAATTCGGAACTGAATATCTTTTCTTTAAAGATACTTCTGCCAAGGGACGACGCATAAGAACAAGCCCGGTTTGGGACAATGAAGATTTCCGTCTTGCAGTTCTTGAAGCCATGCCATGGGACATTCTTCGTGGAAACTCTCTTGTTCCGGCTCAGACCTTTGTTTATCCGCTTACAGACTATCCTGAAGTTGAAGGTTTTTCATACACTGATCCAGATGAGGCAAAACTCATGATGAAAGACGCCCGTATCAAAGCTGGAATTCAAGAGGATGAAATTATTCCTTTATACATGGATCTTTCTGAAAAAACATTGAGTCCGGAAATGGAAAATGCTATCCGCGAAGCATTGATACCTTTGGGAGTTGAACCTGTCATCACATATATTCCTTTTACTTCTTATATAGATTATGTAAAAGATTGTGATGCTGATATCGTTTCTTATAACTGGATTGGAGACTTTGCAGACCCGCTGGCCTTTCTGGAACTTTTCCGCGGAGATTCAACTTTAAATGTGAGCGGCTGGAAAAATTCTGAATTCGACAAGCTGATTGATGAAGCTTCTGGTATTTCGGGTAAACCTCGCTACGAACTTTTAGCTAGAGCCGAGCAAATCCTTTTGAACAGCGGAATTATTATTCCATTAACACACCCTGTTTCAATGTCGATTATAAACACGAATGAAATTGGCGGATGGTACCAGAACGCATTCAATATCCATCCGTTGAAATACATTTACAAAAAGGAAACAAAACCAGATCTGAAAGACTGCATCTAACTTATTTTCAGACCAGAGATTTTTTCCATTCAGTCGGAGTTTTACCTGTGGCTTCGCGGAAGGTTTTCATAAAATATTTTACATCGCCAAAACCTGACCGTTCAGCCACTTCGTAAACCTTGTAACAGTCCTTTTCCAGAAGTCTTTTGGCTTCTTCAATTCTCATATTCTTCAGATATTCATTAAAGTTTACACCTGTATGTTCCTTGAACTTTTCAGAGAACCAGGTGTAATTTACAGAAACCTGATTGGCAACGATAGCCATGTTGATATTCTTTGTAAAATTTCTGGCAACATATTCCAGGGCTTCTTCAATGAACGGATGTTCAACCACTCCACGAGAAAGAAGTGCCGAAAGATAAATACAATAATCACGGACAAAAACAAGCCATTCGTCAAAAGTTTTAAGAGACCAGATATTTTCGATCATAATACTTTTCATATTAAGGTAAAGATCTTTTTCACTGAAAGAAGAATATCTTGTAAATAAATCTGAAGTAATTTTTAAATATAAATAATTCAGTTTTTCTGCAGCATTATGAAAATCAGTTTCTGTTTCTGCAAAATCAAAAAGCTTATCCAAACATTTCCTGATTTCTTCCGGTTCAGAAATATCAAGACGGCCGACAAGTTTTTCGTAACTCAAATCCAGTTTTGAAAAATCTGAGTTTGAATCTTTATAATGAAAAACTTTTTCTTTTTTCGATTTCTCTTTATCAAAAAAATTTTCCAGCCAGGCACAAAAAGCCTGTCGTCTTGCTACTTTCAAATTTGAAAGAGACTTTTCAACTCCGCTGACACCAATAAAACCAGGGACAGATTCCATATCTTCTGTGACAAGAAACAAAGCTTCTTTAGGAAGTACCAGAGTTGAAAAATCTTTTTTCCTTTCAAGAATATAATATTTAACCGGCTTAAGTATATTTTCAAGAAAGCTTAAGCTGTTGTGTCCCGAAACCGAAATACAATAATAACCGTTCTGGAAAGCTTCTGTATCGAAATCGCTTTCACTGTCAATTCTGCCTTCCTGTGCGATAATTTTCAGAGTTTCTTCATTGCGTTCCTGTTCTTCTTTGCGGGAAATTTCGATGGCGTATGTTACAGCCGCAACAAGTTCTTTCTTATCTACAGGTTTCAGAATATATGAAAGTGCTCCGCTTTGAATTGCAGCTTTTGCATATGCAAAATCATCAAATCCACTAAGTACAATTATACCGGGCTTTTCTTCCAGTGCAGAAACCTGTTTCATAAGTTCTACTCCGTCCATAACCGGCATACGGATATCTGTGACAAGAACATCAGGGCTCTGAGTCTTACAAAGTTCAAGAGCTTCGGCACCATTTTTTGCCTCAATAACATTCAGCGGAATCTGAATATTTTCTGTGAGGATTTTTTTAATGCCGGCGCGAATCAATTTTTCATCATCAGAAACTACAACGGTAATCATTTAACCCCCGGTATTGGAACTATAATTGTGGTACCCTTTCCTTTTTCACTTTTTATTCTGACACGATAATCTGGTCCATAAAACATGGTAAGTCTCTGCTGAATATTTTTTAGTCCGATACTTCCTTTTGAATCCCGTTCATAAGTATCATCAGCAAGGTATGCTTTAATCTTGTCCAAAGTTTCCTGATCCATTCCCGGACCAAAATCCTGAACTGCAAGTTCAATCTTGTCACCTTTCTGTTCTGCCGTAATACGAATAACTGCATCCTGTCCTAAAGGTTCTATGGCATGAGTAAAAGCATTTTCAACCAGCGGTTGAAGGAACATTTTTGGAATTTCTACAGAAGAAAATTCATCAGGAATTTCTATTTGAAGTGAAATAATATAATCGTTTCTGATATTCAGAATGTAAACATAACTGCGAACATATTCAGCTTCCTGTTCCAGAGTTACACGATGAATACGCCAGCGAAGACAGTATCGCATCATTTTTCCAAGAACAGTAATGCTTTCTGAAATATCACTCTGATCTGCAAGTTCCGCCTGCATACGGATTGTTTCAAGAACGTTGTACAGAAAGTGGGCATTTATCTGATTCTGCATTGCCTTCATTTCTGTGTCGGCAATAAGACTCTGTTCATTTTTAATCTGTTCAATCTGGGCAGTAAGCTGACTGGTCATGGAATTAAATACATCTTGAGTTTCTGCTACTTCATCCCGACCATTAATCGCTAACTGAACAGAGAAATCTCCGTCTTTTACTTTTTTCATTCCCTCCATAAGGGAATAAACACCTGCCATGAGTCGATGGGAAGCGTAATGAACCAGCGCATAAAAAAGAAGTGATACTGCAATAATAACAAGTATCATTATTTCAATAAGATGTCGTAAACTACGTGAAATTAATTCCAGAGAACAAGTATGGATTTGAATAAGATTCATACGGGGGATTTCATTCCAGGAAACTATGTGGTGTTTCCCTTCATTTTTATAAATAAAATTACCAGCCCTCACATCAATTCTTGGATCAGAGGCTTTTGCCTTCATTATTTCTTTATACAAGTTTGGAGGCATCTTCCCCTGCACAGAAAGAACTTTTTCATTCTCAAAAGGGAGCCAGATTTCATCTGGGATTTTATACAACAGATAATCATTTTTATATTTATTTTCCCTTGCATAAAGAAAAGGAAAAGCCTCATTCATTTTAACGGCAATCTGAAGGTAACCTGCATCACGCCCACTGTAAGTAATTTGTCGTGTTGTAACAAATGACGGTTCCATCAGAGATTCCTGATTTCCCATATAATCAGCAACATAATCAAATTCAAACTGCCTTAAGGATGTAACATCAGTTCGATTTTTATTCAGGAAAACAGGCCAGCGTTCTGGAACAGATGAATTGGAAGTAAAAAATCGTACGGCATATATTTCAGGCATAACAGAAAGAAGCTGTTCCATAACGCCGGTTTCAGAAACTACAGTATCAATAACATAATCTTCTGAGGCTTCATTTGGAAGCACCAGATAAAGAAGAAGTTTAGAGTTGGCATCCACCATTTTTTTGATTAAATCAAAGGATTCACCAACAGAAGAAATATGATCCATTATTAGCATGCTTTCTTTGGAGCATTCTTCTTCCAGAATGGAAAACTCTTCACGGCCATTCAGTCGGGCAATAACCAGAAGGAGAAATAAAAGAGGAACAATTACAATAACGGAATAAACATAAACAATTCTTCTGGAAAACTTCATAACCTTTATATTTTAAATCCAAAAAAGATTTTTGTAAAAACAAAGCGGAAGCCGGTGAAAACTTCACCGGCTTCCAGACAGGAGGTAATTAAAAATAACGGATTTTATTTCATTCCCAGTTTAGCTTTGTTTATATCCATAAGCTTTGTCTGGGCGTCAATAACTTTTGCAATTCCCTTGTCAGCCTTGTACTTGTTGAACTCAGCAGCGATCTTGTCGAATTCTGCTTCGCTTTCAGCACGAATCAGCTGTGGAAGAACTTTACCCCATCTTCTCTGAATATCTTCATAGATGAGAGATTCGTCAGATCCTACAGGGAGTGTAAGTCCATCGTATGCTGCAAATGAGTGTACGTAAGGACGTGTCCAGAGCTGTGGCTGTCCAAGTGATGGAGCATATTCAACACCCCACTGTGCCTGCCAGGCTGTATCCATAAGCATCCAGTATGTGAACTGAACCCCAATATCTGTTTCCTGTTTGTTTTTGTCGTTCATATCCAGTGCTTTAACTTCTGGTGTAAGTTCTGGGATACCATTTGAGTTGATAACGTATGTCTTATCTTTAATACCAAAGTTTGTATCCATCTGTCCTTCTTCAGAAATCAGGTATGTAAGGAACTGAATTGCACGTGCTTTATCTTTACAGTTTTTAGAAATAAGTGTAACTGTCCAACCTGCGATACCACCACCAGCGAGGGTATGATCATCGCCACGTGAGTTCTTAGGACCTTCAACAGCAATGTAAATTGAGTTTGGATCATTTGCATACAGAGCGTTCTGTGCAGCCTGCATATCCCAGTTCTGGTACAGCATACAGAAGTAACGTCCCTGAGCAGCTTTTTCTTCAATCTGTGAACGTTTGTCAACAAACATATCTGTTGCAATAAGGCCTTCTTCATGTGCTTTGCGGAACATTTTAAGCCATCTCATGTATTCTTCGTTTTCTGTAAGACCAAGGTCTGCATTTACGAATTTTCCATTTTCTTCTGGCTGGATAGCAAGGAAGTGCATAAGGTAGCTTGCAAATGTTGTACATCCAATATCACCGAATTCGTTTGCTCCGAATGGAATAAGTGGCTGTCCGTTTACTGTAGGGAACTTTTTCTTTGCTTCACGCATAGCGCTCAGGAATCCCTCTGGAGTTGTCATGTCTGGGCTACCAAGAGCTTCGTACATATCTTTGCGTACAAGGAAAGTTTCGTTAGATGTAAGTTTTCCTTTGTATTTTTCGTAGTCTGTAGATGTGAATGATGAGTTTGGATAACCATAAACATGGCCGTCTGCCTGGCGGTACCAACCAAGTTTGTTAGGGTCAGTTACTTTGAAGAAGTATGGATCATATTTTTCTGCGAGAGCATCAAGAGGTTCAACAAGACCTGCATCGATCATCTGTGGAATCTGTCCTTCCCACCAACCGATTGTAAGGAGGTCTGGGAGAGCATCACCAGCGATCATTGCGTTGAGTTTTTCTGCTTCGTTTCCTGCTGGAACGATGAAGTTTATATCAACGCCTGTTTTTTCTGTGATGTATTTAGAAACCATTGAATCACCCCAGTGGCGTGCGAACCAGCTGAAGTTGATGTACCAGTCAAACTTAACTGGATCTTTTGTATTAAGTTTCCAGCCGGCATCTTTTTCTGTGCCAACTTTTGTTCCACTTGCAGAAGCTTTTCCCTTTCCGCTGCAAGACATCAGAGTTGCTGCTGCTGTAAGAGCAAAAGCAACTGAAACCACTGCTTTAGTTAATTTCTTCATATATATCCTCCTAATGATATATTTACCATTGTTTATTTTTTGATTAGCCCTTGATAGAACCAATCATGAATCCTTTTACGAAGTACTTCTGAAGGAACGGATAAACGCACACAATCGGAAGTGTTGTTACAACCATAGTTGCAAGACGAACTGATGTACTTGAAATCTGGTTTGCTGTCATACCCGCCGGCATGGCAACTACTGCTTTTGATGCTGATGCACTTGCTACAACACGATACAGATAAGTCTGAATCGGCTGCAATTCTGATTTATTGATGTACATAACACCCATGAAGTAGTCATTCCAGTGATATACACCGTTGAACAATGCAATTGTTGCAAGTACCGGCATTGAAAGTGGCAGGATGATTCTGACGAAAATCAGAAGATCATTTGCACCATCAAGTTTTGCTGATTCTTCAAGTCCTGCAGGCATGTCGCGGAAGAAGGACATGAAGATAATCATATTATAGAAGCTGAACAAACCTGGAATAATGTAAACCAGAAAGTTGTCATACAGCCCAAGGTTTTTCAATGTAATGAAGTAAGGAATTAAGCCGCCACCGAAGAACATTGTGATTGTTCCGATAATCATGTAAACCTTGTGCCCCATGATATGAGCTTTTGAAAAAGCGTAAGCAACCATAGAAGTAAAGAATACGCTTGATACGGTACCAATAATTGTTCGTGCAATTGTTACGGCAAAAGCATTAAGGATTGTTTTATCCATAAATACTGTTTTGTAACTCTGCAGACTGAACTTTCTTGGGAACCAGTAGATTCCACCACGAAGTGCGTCACCTGAATCATTCAGGGAAATAATTACTGTGTACCAAACCGGATAAAGGGAAATGAAACACACCAGAACCATGACAACTGTAAGGATCCAGTCACCAGTTGTATATCTGTTTATTTTTTTAGGCATAATATTCTCCTTACATCCCAAACTTAAAACAGTGATGTATCGTTCAGTTTCTTTGTAATCTGATTAGCCATAAAGAGCAGACCAAATCCGATTACAGACTTGAACAAACCGATTGCAGTTGAGAATGAATATCTCATTCCGCGCATAGCTGTTGTATAAGTGTAGATATCAATTACGTTACTGCGTGAATTATTCAGAGGGTTGTTCAAAACCAGAATCTGATCGAAGTTCGAGTTCAAAAGCCCACCAACCTGCAGAATAAACATGATTGTAATAGTGCTTGCAATTGAAGGCAGTGTGATTGACCAGATCTGCTTCCATCTTGAAGCGCCGTCAACGCGGGCTGCTTCATACATTTCCTGGTCAATTCCTGAAATTGCTGCCAGGTAGATAATTGCACTCCAACCAAGTTCCTTCCATAAATCAGATACAATTACGATTCCCCAGAAATATTTTGGATAAGCAAGGAATGTAACTCCTTTTTCAAGGAAACCGAACTTAATAAGAAGTTCATTAAGAAGACCTGTTTCTCCAAGCCAAGTTGTAAGAATACCTCCAAGAACTACCCATGAAAGGAAGTGTGGCAGATAAGAAATTGTCTGAATTGCTTTCTTGAACTTCTGGCTTTTTACTTCGTTCAAAAGAAGTGCAAAAACGATTGGAAGCGGGAAGTTAATGAACAGCTTCAAAAGACTGATACCGATTGTATTCAGCATAACATTCCAGAATTCTTCATCTTTAAAGAAAGTGATAAAATTCTGGAAACCACCGGCTGCTGCCCATGGAGAAGTAAGAAACTTCCAGCTGAACAGTGGAGTTGTGATTTTGAAGTTTTTCTTAAAAGCGATAAGAATACCGTACATCGGGATGTAGTTAAAAACGATCATCCAAGCTATGCCCAGAAGAGCCATAACCTGAAGATATTTTTCTTCACGGAATCTGACCCAGAAGGATTTCTTCTTAAGCGCTGTTTCTGTAAGTTGTTTATTTTTCATACCGGAAACTCCTGTAACTCATTTACGTTCTTGAGTATAAGTCCGCCTGAGGGTGAATTCTAGAATGAGAAATTTCAGAAAGGTGTATTTTTTTCGGTTTTAGCTCAAAAAAAATTGACTTGAGTCCCTTGATGCCTTATATTCCAAAAATAGAAATGGATTTCCAAAATTTTTGAAAAACCATATTGAAAAGCAGTCTTATAATTAAGCTAATTACAATATAAGGAGCCTTATATGAAAGAGAAAACTCAGGGGTCTTTTACTACATTTAATGGTGAAAGATACTACAAAATCGCAAATTATGATCAGATGGACGATTTTTTTATGACAATCACCAGTTCTTCAGATATCTGGAACTTTATCTGGTCAAAAGGTGGAATTACAGCAGGACGCATCAACAGCGACTATATGATTTTCCCATATTATACAGCAGATAAATTAAGCGACGGAAAGACAACAACGGGTTCTTTCTCTATGCTGAAAGTAACAAAAAACGGAAAAACTTACAAATCTGAACCATTTGCTTCATTAAGAAACTCAATTCTGGCTAGCAGCCTTGAAGGAAATGAAATCAAACACAACGTTTACAAGAATGTTAGCGGAACTCGTGTATGGTTCGAAGAAATAAACGAAGAACTTGAACTTGCTTTCCGCATCGGCTGGACAAGCTCTGCAAAATACGGTCTTGTTCGCTGCACAGAAATCCAGAACCTTTCAGATTCACCTGTTTCTGTAGAAGTACTGGACGGATGCCGCAATATTCTTCCAGCTCACTGTGACAGAGCATTCATTGAAACAAACTCATACCTTCTGGATGCTTACAAAAAATCAGACCTGGACACAGAAGCAAACTTCGGTATTTTTACAGTTTCTTCTATTGTTTCCGACAAAGCTGAACCAAATGAAGGTCTCCGCTGTAACGTTTCCTGGTTCTCTACAAATGACACACCAATTCTGGATCCTGAAGCACCGGCATATTTCGTAGCAGATAAAGAGATTAGAAACATTCCTGTTCTTAAAGGAAAACGTGCATCTTTCTATATTGATCACAAAGTTGAGCTTTCTGCAAAAGACACTGAAGGTTCAAAAGACAGCTGGTACCAGGTATTTGATACATCCCTGAATCACTCAAGAGTTGCAGAACTTAAGAACACAATCAAAGACAAAGCTGCAGCAACAAAAGATCTTGAAAAAGATATTGCCGACGGTATTGCACTCATGAACAAATACGTTTCTGAAAGTGATGGTATTCAGGAAACATCTGATGAAATGGCTTCTACACATCACTATGCAAACGTTATGTTCAACATTATGCGCGGTGGTGTTTTCCTTGACGCAGCAAACATTTCAAAAGCTGACTTTATGGAATTCATCAACAGCCGTAATAAGAAAGAAGCTGCAGGCATTAAAGCACTGGTAGAAAAATGTCCAAGTGAAAACGGAAAGATTGCACGTAAAGAACTTGAAAAAGCAGTTTACGCTTCTGGAAATGCACAGGCAATCCGCCTCTGCCTTGAATACATGCCTATCACATTCAGCCGCCGCCACGGTGACCCAAGCCGTCCATGGAACCGTTTCAACATCCGTCTTCGCGATGAAAACAACAATCCAATTCTGAACTACGAAGGAAACTGGCGTGATATTTTCCAGAACTGGGAATCACTTTCATTCAGTTACCCTGAATATATCAAAAATATCGTAGCAAAATTCCTCAACGCAATGACAGCCGAAGGATACAACCCTTATCGCATCGGCCGTGACGGGCTTGACTGGGAAATCCCTGATCCAAACAACCCATGGGCACAGATTGGTTACTGGGGTGACCATCAGGTTATCTATCTTGAAAAACTCCTTGAACTGTGGAACAAAACAAACAGCCGCGACCTGAAAGAAACTCTGAATAAAGAATATTTCTCTACTGCAAAAGTTCCTTTCATCATCAAACCTTACGCTGAACTAAAAAAGGACCCGAGACACAGTATCGTTTTCGACAGAGACCTGAGCAACGAACTCATAAAGAAAACAGGGGAATACGGAAGCGATGTAAAACTTATCCGCACAAAGAAAGATGATGTTGCACTTGTTTCACTTACAGCAAAACTCATTCAGATTGTTCTTTGTAAAGCATGTAACCTTATTCCAGGCGGTGGTATCTGGTTGAACACTCAGCGCCCAGAATGGAACGATGCAAACAATGCACTGGCAGGATACGGACTTTCAATGGTAACTGTTTGTTACCTCCGCCGTTATCTGTCATTCCTTATCGACATGTACAGCGATGTTGCTTCAGAAAGCTTCACTCTTCCAAAAGAAACAGCAGAATGCTTCACCGCAATTTCGAAACTGTATATGGATAATGATGTAATTGCATGTTCTACAGAACCTGAAAAACGCAACGCATTCTCAGAAAAAGCCGGTGTTATTTTCCAGAAAGAATACGAAACCCTTTACAACAAAGGATATTCTGGAAAAACAGAAACTGTAACAGGTGAAACAATCGTTTCACGCCTTAAGGCAATCCTGAACTACGTTGATTACACAATCAAAATCAACAAACGTCAGGACGGACTTTACCATTCTTATAATACACTGGTTATAGAAAAGAACGCTATGCACGTTAAGACACTTCAGGAAATGCTTGAAGGTCAGGTTGCAGTAATTTCTTCAGGACTTCTTTCAGAAAAGGAAACTCTTGAACTTGTAAAGTCTCTTAAGGAAAGCCGCATGTTCGAAAAGAATCAGTACTCTTACATGCTGTACCCTGATAAGGAACTTCCAATGTTCGAAGAAAAGAACTGCGTTTCTAAAGCAGATGCAGAAAAACTTTCTGCTCTTCTTGAAAGAACAAAGGGAAAACTCCTTGTTAAAGACATTAACGACGTTTATCACTTCAATTCAAACTTCATGAACGCAAACACAGTTAAGAAATTCATTTCTGAACTTCCTGCAGACATGAAACCAACAGAAACTGAAACAGAAGAACTTCTGAAGCTTTATGAAAAAACATTCAATCACCAGGACTTCACAGGACGTTCAGGAACATTCTACGCTTTCGAAGGACTTGGAAGCATCTACTGGCACATGGTAGCAAAACTTCTTCTTGCAGTTCAGGAATATGCAATCAGAGCTTCTGACGAAGCTTTCAAAGGGGCTCCTGATTCTGACAAAGTTGCACTGGCAAAAGAACTTGCTCTCTGCTACTACGACATTAGAAAAGGTATCGGCTACAACAAGACTCCTGAAGTTTACGGTGCTTTCCCATCAGATCCATATTCACACACACCAAGCATGCAGGGTGCAAAACAGCCTGGTATGACTGGTCAGGTAAAAGAAGAAATTCTTACTCGCTGGGGTGAACTTGGAATCTCTGTTGATAAGGGAATCGCTTCATTTAATCCACATATTCTTCTTAAATCAGAATTCTCTGCTGAAGGAAAACTTGCTTTCACATGGTGTGGAACAAAAGTCGTTTATGTTCTTGGAAATGAAAATAAAGTAACAGTAACTTCTGAAGGAAAAGAAACAACTTCTGAAGGCTGCAAACTTTCTAGCGAACAGACAGAAAAACTTTTCGCCCGCAACGGAAGCATCGACCAGATTTGTGTAACAATGAATCTTGCCGAAAACCTTATCTAGGATAAAATGTACATATAAATCAAATATATTTTATTTGATTTGTTAAGGACTCTAAAAAAACTTACTCCCGGTCACAATCACGGCCGTTTGGAACGCTAGCTACGACCTTCGGTCGTTTGCCTATAGGAAATTATTTAAGTCGCCGCTAACGCGGCTTGAGCATAGCGTCGCTAAGTTGCAGCCCGGCAAGGAAACTATCAAGCCGGTCTGCAGACTTTCCTGACGGTCGTGTTGTTTCCTCGCGTAAGTTTTTTTACAAGCAGGATTAAATCAAATAAATATTTTTGCTTTAATGAATTACGCGAAGGAACAGAATGGGTGTGCAGGGCACTTGAAGCGGGGCTGAATAGTTTCTTTGACCCGCTTCACATGAAGCTGTCGATCGCTGCAAAGCAGCTACCTTACCAGGGGCTTGGGGGCGGGTCCCCAAACTAGCGTCCTGACACACCCATTAATGTGACTGGGAGTAATTCATTAAACGTAGATATATAAATTCATTTGATTTAATCTTACCTTTATTTTAGCATTGCTTCGCAGGTGTTATAGAACTCAGGCTTTTTCTTGCAGTTCCATGTGAACATGCCGCAGTAAGGACCGTTCATTTTATAGCTGTAATCAGTCTGAGGAAGACTCGGATTATCCAGGATTCCCCAGATTGCCCAGCATGTAAACTTTCCGTTTGCAGTTTCATTTATATGTGAAAGCATTTCTGCCATCTTTCCGTAATATTCAGCATGCTGTTTCTGGGCAAATTCTCCACTGTCATAATTACGCAGAGCCATTTCTGTAATCTGAACTTCATAACCCATTGAAGCATATTTTTCAATTGCCTGTTTGATTGAAACAATGTCGCCCACACTCATACATCCGTTCTGAGTACCGTAACCGCCAACGTATCCCTGCATGCCGACACCGTCACAAAGCTTTTCGCCCTTTGTATTGATTACATCATCTTTGGCGTTTATTTCTTCAATCAGATTGATGATACAGTCTCGTTTTCCGCTCATGAAAGTATTGTAATCATTGTAAAAAAGTTTGATGTTATATCCGTTTTCCTGAACGCAGTCACTTGCATATTTAAAAGCCCATTTTACATAATCTCGCCCAATTGTTTCATAATAAAGGTTCTTTGAACCACCGCGTGTCTTTCGGATTCTTGCTTTGTCCCCGCTTGCAGCTTCATTAGGAGCGTCTGCAACGGCTTCATTTACAACGTCCCAGCAGTAAACAACGCCAGGGAATTTTTCTTCACAGTGATTGATTACAGCTTCAATCGTATACTTCATGCGTGCTTTTATTTCTTCGGCATCGGCAAAATCCTTGGTACGGTAATCTTTGTAGAAAAACCATTCTGTCATGTAAGCATCCCAGACAAGAACATGTCCGCGGACTTTTATATTATTTTCCTGTGCAAACTGAAGAAGACGGTCACAGTTTGTCCATTTAAGAGCCGGCATTCCGTTGCGGCTTCTTACACCCCAGTCCAGAAGTGAATAAAGCTTCATTTCGTTTGTTGCAGTGATTGAATTAAAATCATCTGTTACAAGCTTACGAAATTTCTGATTTGCAAGAGTTTCGGGACTCATACAGGTTCCCATTTTGAATCCTTTTGCACCCGTAAGTTCATAAAGCGGAGGATATTCAGGATTTTCAGTCTCATTCTGTTTTTTTGATTTTGACGAAGTGCTGCTTGCACATCCTGCAAACAATAAAAGTGATGATAATGTTGATAAAGCAATTAATTTAGTTAGTGTTTTCATGCTTTTATTTTAGTGGAATACTAGTATTTAAGTATAGGGTGATTTATGTAAAAAAAATCCCGGAAGAAATCCGGGAGCTGACTGCTCGAAACGAGACGGCGCTGCAAGGGGCCTCTTGCAGGAACCGCAGAATGCCAGCGCGTTCTGCGGCACGAAGCAATGATTCAAGTGAACTGTGAGCTTAAAGATAAAATCTTTTGTGAAGACATAAATTTCTTTACAAATGATTATGATTCAACAATCGGACTACGACTTACAACTAACTCAAAAAGCCGGGAACGGAACCGAACAGCAGGAGCCTTTGAATGAAGTTCTTGCTTCTGAAATCTGCAGACGCCTCAATATTGCCTATATACCTTATTATCTTACAACTCGTGATGATAAATACTTCTGTTACTGCCCGGATATGATTGATGAATCAACTGAACTGGTTCCAATGGATGCTGTTTATCAGGATTTGCATTTGATTGATGGAATTGACGATTGGTATGCTGATTTTTTAAAACCTCTTAAACGACTTTCAGAAGAAAAAAAAGTCGCACTGATAAAGAAACTACGTGAAAGAATCGAAGAAACAAAATCAATTCTTGCTTCTTATAAAACAGATACTAGTGCCTCAAAAGAAAAACTTCCGAATGCCGACATTGTTTATGCAGCGCTAATACAAAATCCAAAACAGACAAAGGAAGATGTTTCTAAAGCTACTGGCCTTTCAAGAGCAACAATCACACGAACTTACAGTGAGCTTGAAGAACAAGGAAAAATTAAACGCGTTGGTTCAAATAAGACGGGGTATTGGGAAGTTAGGTAAGAGAGAGAATCTATACAAAAATAGATTTTATAGTAAAAGCATGCTATTAATGCTACAATTTTAAATATATCAAAAACTAAGGACATCATCATGGCAAAATCAAAATCCCCAAAAGCTAAATCATCTTCCGCCACCATCGGCTTTGAACAGCAGATTTGGGCGGTTCGAGCATAGCTCTCACCGAGACTCGCCTAAAAACTCATCTCATGAGTTTTTTGCCTGCGGCACCGGCTCCCTACCTG
>JAHBAD010000017.1 GCA_018385395.1 Treponema sp. | reverse complement strand
TGTATGTTTTATTTTCTTCTAAAACTCTGCAGTTCTGATGCTTACGTTTTTGATCCATACGTCCGCGTCGCTAAGACCACAGTTGAATTC
Source organism: Treponema sp. (assembly GCA_018385395.1). Lineage (GTDB taxonomy): Bacteria > Spirochaetota > Spirochaetia > Treponematales > Treponemataceae > Treponema_D. Next base: position 15,254 of record JAHBAD010000017.1, on the reverse strand, counting down.
AAGACGGGCTGTAGGGTCGCTTGAGTTTTCCATGGTGAAGCGGTATTTGAAATGTTTGTATTCAGTTTCAAGTTTCGGATGATATTCACTTGAGTGTACGACCCAGCCGGAATCTTCATCGCCACTGATTTTTACAGCAATTTCACGTTCCTGTTCTGCCTTTGCATCAAATTCAATCAGGTAAGTATATCCTTTTGCAATTCCCATGTTCTGAACAACCTGAACAGAATAATTTTCTGTACCGGCGTTCTTGATTTTTACATGACAGGCATCATCTTCCACAGAGGCAGATGCATCTCCATTGAAATCAGAAAGAGCCAGACAATACCATAAGTGGCTTGTGAAACGCTCTGCTGGAGCGTCTTTCAGACCATCCTTATTGATTTTCTTAAAACCTGCATCAAGAATATAGTTTCCGTTATCATTTGCATAAGTTTCTATGGCTTTATCATCACGTTCCGGAATAGGACGAGTTACATTCATATTGTAGGAATCTTTTGCATAAACGCGAACCCAGTCTACAAGCATCTGTGCCGGGATTTCTTTTGCAGAAGGTTTTCTGTATTCATCGAATGTTCCGCCTACAGCCAGGTTAAAAAGAATATAGAATGGTTCATCGTATGGAGCAGGGTAGTCCCATACTTTTTCCCCTGAAGCATCCATTGCATACCAGTTGTTTGTTTCGTAGAAAAGATTATCATCAACAAACCATTTAAGGCTTCCAGGTTCCCATTCAAGGGCATAAACATGATATGTTGTCATGTCGCCTTCAGGAAATTTATACATTTCTCCGGTATATTTGTTTCCCGGCCATGGCTGTCCAAAATGAACAGTTCCGTATGTGCGGTTTGGAAGGCGGCCTTTTGCTTCCATAATGTCAATTTCGCCGCTTGAAGCCCAGACTCCGTATTTGTCTGTTGCAGGAAGCATCCAGAATGCCGGCCAGATACCGTCTCCTTTAGGAAGCATCATTCGGGCTTCTACACGGCCGAAGGTTGGGGCGTATAGAATGGTTCCGTCATCTTTCATTGAGCGGATGCGGCCTGATGTATAAGCCATACCGTTTTTGTCTTCTTTCCGGGCTTCGATAACAAGGTTTCCTTTTTTTACAGAAACATTGTCAGGGGTATAAAACTGAAGTTCATCATTTCCCCAGCCGTTTAATCCGTACTGACTTCCGGTTCCTGTCTGGTAGTCCCATTTTGTAAGGTCAAGTTTATTTCCGTTAAATTCATCCTGCCAGACAAGTTTCCAGTCGCCTTTCTGGACAGGTGCTTTTTTTCCGCCGCAGGAAACAAAAGCTGTTGTTGCTGCAAAGATACAGGCTGCAAGTCCTGTTATTTTTTTGTGATTGAATTTTTTCATAAATCCTCCAGCTTTAAGTCTAAAAGTGGAAGTGGATTTTTGTTAGTCAGAAGGATTTCGATTTAGTGTGATTTTTTCGGAAAAAAAAGGCTGCCCAAATACCATTGGACAGCCCCTTTTGAGATCCCGAACCAAGTTCGGGATGACGTATATAATTATTTTGCCAGTACTTCAGCAAGTTTTTCAGCAGTAAAGGTCGCAGGCTAGCGCCTGCTTCCCGAGTTTGCTGGTGCAAACTCGCCAATTAATTAAGTCTACAGACGTTTAGCTAATTCCTCTGCGGTAAATCCGAGGTATTCAGCTACTTTGTTTGCTGGACCTGATGTACCGAAGCGGTCGATACAGAAACAGTCTTCTTTCTTTGCAAACTGGAGCCATTCTGTAGAAACACCAGCTTCTGTACAAACTACGCGTTTAGCATCGCCAATGATTTCTTTCTGTTCACATTCGCAAAGGCCTGAGAACTTTTTGAGGTCTGGAACTGATACAACACGGATTGTTTTTCCGCTTGTAAGTGAAGCAGCTTTAAGAGCCATGTTAACTTCTGAACCAGAAGCCAGGATTGTGATATCAGGTGTTGCTGATCCTTCCTGTACAACGTAAGCACCTTTAGTTGCCATGTTTTCTTTCCAGTTCTTGTCAGCTTTTTCGTAAACTGCCAGAGCCTGACGTGTGAAAGCCATACATACAGGGTGATCTTTTGAAGCGTAAGCCATGTTCCAGGCCTGCATAGATTCTTCCGGGTCACCAGGACGGATAGCCTGAACACCAGGAATTGAGCGGAGAGAACACATTGTTTCGATTGGCTGGTGTGTTGGACCGTCTTCACCAACGTAGATTGAGTCGTGTGTGAATACGTAGATTACAGGCTGTTTCATAAGAGAAACAACGCGGAGAGATGGTCTCAGGTAGTCAGCAAATACGAGGAATGTTGCACAGAATGGGCGGAGTCCACCGTGGAGTGAGATACCTGCACAAACTGCAGACATTGCGAATTCGCGGATACCGTATTCAATTGTGCGTCCGGCGCGGTTTGCAGGGCTGAATGTACCGTTGTCTGTTGCTTTGAATGCTGTTTTGTTTGGTCCCATAAGGTCAGCAGATCCACCAACCAGGTTAGCATAACGAGCAGCGATTACGTTCAAAGCTTTTCCTGAAGCGTCACGTGTAGCACATGCGTCTCCAACTTTGTATTCAACGTCTTTGATTGTTTCGTCTGTTACTTTGTCTGAGTGGTAAGCATCCCAAAGTTTTGCAAGATCAGGATTTTCTTTTGCCCATTCAGCAAATGTTGCATTCCAGTCAGACTCTAGCTTAGCAAATTCAGCTTTTTTACCTTCGAAGAATTTGTAAGCTTCTGGTACAACATAGAAGTCTTTGTCTGTTGGAAGACCAAGATTTTTTTTAGCTTCAATGATTCCTTCAGCCCCTAGTGGAGCACCGTGAACGTCAGCTGTATTCTGTTTTGGAGCACCCTTACCGATTACAGATTTGAGCATGATGAGGGAAGGCTGGTCTTTGTTAGCTTTTGCTTCAGCAACAAGTTTAACCATGCCTTCTACATCGTACATGTCACCTTTAAGAACCTGCCATCCGTATGCTTCGTAACGTTTAGCAATGTCATCTGTGAATGTAATGTCTGTGCATCCGTCAATAGAAATGCGGTTTTCATCGTAGAATACGATGAGCTTTCCGAGTTTAAGGTTTCCGGCCAGAGAACAAGCTTCTGAAGAAACACCTTCCTGAAGACATCCTTCTCCTACCAGAGAGTATGTGTAATGGTCAACGATTGTGTGTTTTGGTGTGTTGAACTTAGCAGCGAGCATGCTTTCAGCAATAGCCATACCAACAGCCATAGAAACACCCTGTCCAAGTGGACCACCAGTGCATTCTACACCGTCTGTATCACCATATTCCGGGTGACCTGGACAACGTGAACCAACCTGACGGAAGTTTTTAATATCATCCATTGTTACATCGTATCCTGCAAGGTGCAGAATAGAGTACTGGAGCATTGATCCGTGTCCTGCAGAGAGAACGAAACGGTCGCGGTCTGCCCATTTTGAATTGGCAGGGTTGTGCTTCATTACTTCACCATAAAGTACAGCAGCTGCTTCAGCAGCTCCAAGTGGAAGTCCTGGGTGACCAGAATTTGCTTTCTGGATAGCATCCATTGACAGGGAGCGGATAGAAAGAGCTACCGCTTCAATTCCTTTTTTGTCCATATATTATTCTCCTAAAATAATTTACAAAATTAATCCAGTTCTTTGATTGCATTCAGAAGCTGTGCTTCATCTGCATGCTCATCAAGAAGCTTTCTGAAAGAGTTTTTTCTGAAAAGCCCTACCAGTGTAGAAAGAACTTTCAGGTGTGTCTGCGGGTTTGATGTAAGCAGGATGAACATAACACTTACCTTTTTTTCATCAGGAGCTTTCATGTCCATTGGTTCCTTAAGGTAAACAACGCAGATCCTCTGGTCTTCTTCTGCTTTCATAATAGGACTACGAGCATGTGGTAATGCAATTCCGTTTCCAACAGCCGTGCTTAAAATCTGTTCGCGGGCACACAAAGCATTATACACTTCTTCAGAAGTCATGCTATCGGGTAAAACAAGCATTTTGCTGATTTTTTCGTAAATTTCCTCAGGTGTTGTACCTTCAACATCCTTGAAAATCCCGCCTTTGTGAATAAGAGGTGCAATATCAAATATTTCTTCCATAATAAACTATAACCTTTATTTCTTACCAATTCTTTTTTTTGCATGTTTAATTGCAGCCAGAAGAGAATCTTCGATGGCATCAAAGGAATCTATCATTCCTGAAAGTGATGTCATCATATCTTCCATTTCGTTTTCTGCTTGTTCCGGTGCAACTTCGAATTCTTCCAGAAAAGCAGCCACGTGTTCGGCTACCTGATTAGCCATTATCAGATCCTGTTGCGGAAGGTCAATGAGCGGAACGTGTGAATCAGTGATTCTGGCTATAAGATTCATGATTTTTCGAAATAAAATTAAAACCTGGTGCCTTCCGGCGACCAGTGGAAAATCTGTGAACCTGTTATACTCTTTTTTAACTATATCGATTCTTTTTTCTAAGTGCAACATTATGAACTCAGACTCAAAGTCTGTGAACGAAAGGCTTTCCGGATAGATTTTTTTGTAAAGTTCCTCTGCAGAATCCAGTTTTTCCTTTCTGTTGATCATTTCTTTAATAAAACTTGTGATTACATAATCTGCAGAAAGAAGTGCGAGGCAAGGAAATAGAGCCTGATCGGCATATTGTTTATTCCATTCGCCTACAAAAGGAATTGATTCGTTGTATCTCCAGATGCGGGATTCAATGCCGTACTGGGAAAATCCAAGCTGGGTAGTGTGCTGCATGAATTCGTCAATGGAACCGCAGTTTTCGTTGCAGAGTTTTCCCTGTTCTTCCAGAATCAGAAGAGCCAGCTGCTGCTGGATTGAATTGCAAGGCCCGTGGCGGTCAAATTTCTGGAGCATGCATTCTTCAAAAGTTGAGTACCACTCTTCGTATTCCATATCGGCAAAGCTTATTTTCAGTGAAGAATGCTTTTCTTTTCTGATTTTTGTCTGGATTATGTTATTTTTCCAGTCTAATACACGGCAGAGAATGCGGTCGCCGTACTCAAAACCTGCTTCAAGGTAAGGCTTAAGGTCAAATCCAGTAAGCCGGACTTCGTGGGGGAGACCATATTGAACTGATGAAAAAGAAAATGGTTCGCAGGAAGGATCTTCAAGAATAACCGGAATGGAATAACCTTCACCGTAGAGGGCGTAGATATCCAGTGCCTGGTTCATGGAAATAGTACCGGGTACATGAAGGATAGGTGTTTCGCCAAAGTAAAGGTTTGCTGCAAAACCCTGATATGCAGGATTCATAAAAGGCATGAAGCGGTGTCCGCCGAAAAAAACTTCTTTTTCAACTTCTTCTTTTGAAGGTTTGAAACAGAACCAGCGGCCTGTAAATGCGCCTGCATAAGTGAGGAACATATTGTTTACAAGGGCAAATACAACATCACAGGTGGCGAGAAATCCGTAAATTTCATCAAGTGAGATCTTGTATTTGTGTTTTTTTAAATGAGCCTGAAAATCCTGAGCTGTAAACGGCTCCAGCTTTGTATACAGGAATTCCTCTGAGGCTTCTTGAAGTGTCATTCCACCCAATTTATTTTCCCGAAATTAAATTACTCTTATATCAATGATTTCAGCTTCTGCAGATTTCAGAATGTTTTCCATTTGTTCTATAGTAATGCCTGTTACTTTGATTGTAGAACGGCGAACATCCTTATTTTTTACTTCGCGTGTAACAACTGAAACAAGGTTTCCTTTAAGATCAGCAATCTGTGTTGTGATTCTGGCAAGCATACCAGGTTTGTCCTGCATACTGATCACGGCACGAACACCCGAGTTGCGTGCTCCGAAGATTTCTGTGAACAGGCGGAAAAGGTCACTTTCTGTAACGATTCCAACAAGTACATCGTCTTCCATAACAGGAATACAACCGATGTTATTATCAACCATGATGCGGGCAGCTTCTTCAATTACTTCAGTTTCCTGAATTGTAATGACTTTTTTTGTCATGAATTTGCCGACTGTCAGTTTTGAAAGAACATAGCCAAGTTCGAACATATCAAGGGTTGTGGCATCAGAAGGAGATGCTTTCTGAATATCATTTTTTGTAATGATTCCGACAAGTCTTTTTGATTTGTCCAGAACAGGAAGTTTTGAAAAATTGTTTTTGTTCATAAGGGCTTTTGCTTCAGTAACACTTGTTTCTTCTGTAACTGTAACAGGAGATTTTGTCATAACATCGCGGATAATCATAATAGTACCTCCAGATTGTGATGTATAAAGATTATACTCCAAAATCTACAGTTTTTAAATGAAATTATGGAAGAAAGAGTGATATACTGTCATCTATGGAATTTATTGTAAAAGGTATCTGTTCTTCGAACATGGTTCTGCTTCAGAACGCAACAAACTGTATTTTTGGCTCTGCTCCGTCGGGAGCTTTTGTAAATATGACTTTCGGAGATGTGAAAGCTTCTGCATCTGCATCTTCTGACGGGGAATGGAAACTTGAATTTAATCCGGGACCTGCCGCTTCAGGAAAAGATCTGGTTTTAACTTGTGAAAGTGCAGGCCAGGCTGAAAGTGAAAAGACCAAAATTGTCTATAAAAATGTAGCTGTTGGAGAAGTCTGGATTTGCTCGGGTCAGAGTAATATGCAGCTTCAGATGGAACGGCTTAAATATACATATTCTGATGAATTCAAAAAGCCTGAAAATCAGAATGTCCGTATGATTACAATTCCTGTAAAGTTTGATTTTGAAGGCCCAAAAGATTCTGTAGAGAATCCGGAGTGGAAAATTGCGGGGCCTGAAACTTTGTCAGGCATGAGCGGAACGGCTTATTTCTTTGCCCGTCGTCTGACGGAAGAGCTTGGAGTTCCTGTTGGAGTGATTGCCTGCTGCCAGGGCGGCACGCCAATAACTGCCTGGATGAACGCTGAATATATGGAAGGAATTGGTGATTATGTGAAGCGGCTGGAACAATTGCGCCGCCCGGGTTATGTGACGGGGGTTCAGAAAGCCGAAAAAGAAGCACAGGATACCTGGTACGGAAGGCTTTCAGAATATGATACAGGTTTGGCAGAATCCTGGGAAAAAATGACTTGCGGACAGGCAATGGATGCCGGCTGGGGAACCTGCAATATTCCTGGGGAAATTGACCTGATTGATGAAGGCGGTATTGTCTGGTTTAAAAAGGAAATTATTCTTACAAAAGATCAGGTTGAATACTTCGAGAAAAATGGGGCACGCATCTGGACCGGGACAATCCGTGATGCAGACCGCGTATACATAAATGGAGAAAAAGTTGGGGAAACTTTTTATGTTTACCCGCCGCGCCGATACAATGTTCCGTCAGGACTTTTGAAGGAAGGTGTAAATACAATTACTCTTCGTGTTCAGCAGAATCTTGGTCAACGTAAAATGTATTTCTGGCCGGAAAAGCATTACGCTCTTGCAAGCTGTGATGCAAAAGTAATTCCGACAGCCATTCGCAATGTGGAAAGGGTAGAGGGGATTAGTCCTGCAAGAATGGACTGTTCCGTAAATGAACTGACCGGAAATGAAGGTAAAGGCATTTATATTCCATTAAACGGTGAATGGCTCTGCTGCGGAACAAGTCAGGTTGTGGACTGTCCGCCAACAACTTTCTTTGAATATGAACCAGAAGCTTTGTACAATGCTATGCTTGCACCTTGTTTCAATACTGCAGTCCGGGGCGCTTTGTGGTATCAGGGAGAATCAAATGATTCGAATCCTTCTGAATATGAAGAACTTCTTTGCCGCATGATTAACCTGTGGCGCGGAAAATTTGCATATTGTCCTGAAAGCAGTATGCCTTTTGTTGTTATGCAGCTTCCATCATGGGCTGATGATGTTCTTTCTGATTCATATCCTCTGGACAGCAACTGGTCTTTAATCCGCGAGGCTCAGGCAAGTGCGGTAGCAAAAATTGAAAATATTGCGTTGAGTGTTGCCATTGATGCAGGCGAATGGAATGATCTTCATCCAGAAAAAAAACTTACAGGTGGAAGTCGCGCAGCAGAACAAGCCCTTGGTCTTATTTATGGAAAAGATTTCAAGAAATGTGCAAAAATGAATTCTCTGAATCTTCATGTTGAAGCGGGAGAACCGGAAGAAAGTTTCTGCATTGTGAAATTTGAAAGTGATGAAAAACTTGAAGCCTTTGAAGTAAAAGACGGAACTGCAGATTTCTCCAGAGCGGTCTCTGAGGTATTTGGGTTTGCAATAGTAACAAAAAATCTTTTTGGAAAAGAGGCAGTCCTTGCAGTTTCAGCAGAAATTTCAAGTGATAATACTATTTCGCTGGAACTTCCGAAGATTAGTCCGTTTACTCGGATTACGGAAATCCGTTATCTTTGGGCAAATTGTCCTGAATGTGTAAACCTTTATTCTGGCGGACTTCCTGCTATGCCTGGAAGAATTATTATTAAATAGAAAAAAATAATGTTTTTGGAGAAATAAAATGAAAAAGGTGTTGATTTTCAGTTTGATGTGTGTTTTTTTGCTGTCCGTTTTTCCAGGCTGCAATAATCTGAATGATACGGGTACGGATAAGAATCAGACTGGCACCAACAGACCTGATACTCCAAGACCTTTTGATCCGGATGCAGCAACTGATAGTGAACCCGGGGCGCCTTTGGCATCTCTTTCAGAGGTTTAAGCGATGCCTACCTTGAAGACTTTATTGCCACATTAAAGGATTCTGAAAAAGCATGGTGTTCCGAAAATAATTTTTCTTATGCTGAGTATATGCAGCTTCTCCTTGCCCTTGGCGAGGTGTCATTTGAAGAATGAACAGATTATAATGTTTATTTGGAGACCTTGGCGATTTGGTCAGCTCATTTATCACAGTGGTTTTGTTTGGTAATTCAGATGATCCGGATGGTGATGGCGAGGGATTTTCTGAATAAAAATCAACAATGACATTCCTCCTGCAATTCACTATAATAATGGAACATTTTTTTTAGTATTCTTTGGAGAAATGGAGGAGAAAATGAAAGCAATCGAAATGGAAAAGGCTTACGATCCTAAAACTTTTGAAGATCGTATTTATGGTGAATGGGAAAGTAAGGGCTACTTTAAGCCTGCAAGTGATGAAGCATCTCCAGTACACGGACAGTACAAGTGCCAGTGCGAATCTTGCAAAAAAACAGACACCTATGCCGTCGTCATTCCTCCTCCAAACGTTACAGGTGTTCTTCACATGGGACACGGTCTTAACAACACTCTTCAGGATATCGTAGTTCGCTACCACCGTATGCGCGGCGACAACACTCTCTGGGTAACTGGTACAGACCACGCTGGTATTGCAACTCAGAACGTTGTTGAAAGAAAGCTTAAGGCTGAAGGTCTTTCTCGTAACGACCTGGGCCGCGAGAAATTCCTGGAACGCACTTGGCAGGTTAAAGAAGAACACCACAACATCATCGTAAAACAGCAGAAAAAACTTGGTAACTCAACAGACTGGGACCGTGAACGCTTCACTTACGACGAAGGTCTTTCCGGTGCTGTTCGTGACGTTTTTGTTACTCTTTATGAACGGGGTCTTATGTACAAAGGTAAGCGCCTTGTAAACTGGTGTCCTCGCTGTGGAACTGCCCTTGCCGATGATGAAGTTGACCACGAAGATACACAGGGTGCAATGTATCACCTTTACTATGAATATGCAGACGGAAGCGGAAAGATTGAAGTTGCCACAACTCGTCCTGAAACTTTCTTTGGTGATACAGCCGTTGCCGTTAATCCAAAAGACGAACGCTATAAGACAATCGTTGGAAAAATGCTGAAGCTTCCTCTTACAGGAAAAGAAATTCCAATCATTGCTGATGAATACGTTGATATGGAATTCGGAACTGGTATGGTAAAAATCACTCCAGCTCACGACCCTAACGACTGGGAAGTTGGTAAGCGCCACAATCTTGAAGTAATCAATCTTCTTACTCCAGACGGACGCATGAACGAAAATGTTCCAGAAAAATACCGCGGACTTAAACCAGAAGCTGCCCGTAAACTTGTAATTGAAGATCTTACAGAAGCAGGACTTTTCAAAGAAGAAGAAAAAATGGTTCACTCAGTTGGTAAATGTTACCGCTGTAAAACTGTTGTAGAACCTTACCTTTCTGACCAGTGGTTTGTAAAAATGAAGCCAATGGCCGACAAAGCCCTTGCAGCATGGAAAGCAGGCGAAATTCAGTTCTTCCCACACAAATGGGAAAATACTTACGAACAGTGGCTGGTAAATATCCGCGACTGGTGTGTAAGCCGTCAGATCTGGTGGGGTCACCGTATTCCTGCCTGGTACTGTGAATGTGGTGAAACAATCGTTAGCCGTACAGATCCAACCTGCTGTCCAAAATGTGGAGCCGGTGCCGAAAAGCTTAAGCAGGATCCTGATGTTCTGGATACTTGGTTCAGTTCATGGCTCTGGCCTTTCTCAACTCTTGGTTGGCCTGAAAAAACTGCTGACCTTGAAAAATTCTACCCAACAACAGCCCTGGTTACTGCATACGACATTATCTTCTTCTGGGTTGCCCGTATGATTATGGCTGGCCTTGAATTTACAGGAAAAGCTCCATTCCATGACATTTACATTCACGGACTTGTTCGCGACAAGCAGGGACGAAAAATGTCCAAGTCTCTTGGAAACGGTATGGACCCTCTTGAAATCATCGACATGTACGGTGCCGACGCCCTTAAGTTCACACTTGGTTTCATGTGTGCTCAGGGACAGGATATCCTTATCGATAAAGACTCATTCAAACTTGGTTCACGTTTCTGTAACAAAGTCTGGAACGCAAGCCGCTACATCATGGGTAACCTTGAAGGCCGCACTCTGATTCCAATTACAGACGCTGATCTTACAGAACTTGATAAATGGATTTACAGCCGCCTTGATAACGCAACACGTATTGCCCGCGAAGCCCTGGAAAGCTACCGCTACAATGATGCTGCATCGGCTATGATGGAATACTTCTGGAACGAATACTGTGACTGGTATGTTGAAGCTACAAAACTTTCTTTCAAAAATGGTGATGAACACGAAAAAGACAGAGTTGTTTCTGTTATTCTGAACCTGCTGGAAGAAAACCTTCGTCTCTTGCACCCATACCTTCCATTTGTTACAGAAGAAATCTATGCAAAACTTCCTCTTGCAGAACTGGTTGAAAACCGCAAGAAAGCAGCTTCTTGTCATCCTGAACTTGTTTCAGGATCTATCATCACAACATCTCTTTACAACGGCATGATTATCAATGCTCCATTCCCAGAACCAGGTGATGCACGCAAGAACGACGCAGTTACAAAACGCTTTGATGTTCTTAAAGACCTGGTTGGTAAAGTTCGCGCACTCCGCGTTGAATGTGGAATTGATCCTGCCCTCAAAATCAACATTGCCCTTAAGATTGAAAAGGGAAGTGATGCTGAAGTTTGTATCCCTTATGCCGACATGGTAAAACTTCTTTCTGGTATTGCAAACATCGACTTTGTTGACGCAAAACCTGCTAGTTCAATCGGTACAGTTGGCGTTGGTTTTGAAGCTTTCATCCTTCTTGATGAATCAATCAACAAGGAACAGCTTCTTACACGTTTCCAGAAAACTCTGGAAGAACACAAAAAATACGCTGAAAGAAGCCAGAACAAGTTGAACGGAAACTTCGCTGTTCACGCTCCAAAAGAACAGGTTGAAGCCGAAAAAGCAAAGCTCCAGGAAGAATTGAATGTAGTTGAGAAAATGACGAGCTACATAGAAGAGCTCCAGAAGTAATGTTGCGCGAGTTTTCACGGTTTTTACGAAGTAAAAAGGCGAGCCTCTTGCGAGCTAGGTAAGCAGACCGCAGGTCTGCGACAAACTCGGTAGCAAGCCGAAGGCTTGCGGCAAGGAATTGAACGTTGTAGAAAAAATGGAAGTTTACATTAAGGAATTAATGTAACATGTTAATAGGCGAGTTTCTGTGGTTTTTGCGATAGCAAAAATGGGAGCTTTTGCGAGCAAGGTAAGCAGACCGCAGGTCTGCGACAAACTCGGTAGCAAGCCGAAGGCTTGCGGCACATGACTGGATCAAATCCCCGGTGGTTTTATGTGAAGTGAAGTGCACTTCAGCGCTGCCGGGGATTTTTTTTAATTTTTTTTAGAATTTTCCTTGACCTTCCACCAACTGTAACCTTTAAGATTAAGGTAACGAAAGCGTTTAAGGAGTTTTTATGAGTAATTCAACAGTTCCAGTATTAAGTTTTGTAACAATGGGAGTTTCAGTAATTTTCGGATTTCTGATTCCGGGAGTTCTGTTTATCGTTCTTAAGAAAAAATATGAGATAAAGAAACTGCCATTTTTTGCCGGATGTGCAACTTTCTTTATTGCCGCCATAGTTCTGGAAGGTATCTGTCATAACCTGATTCTTGGTGGCGGCAGGGCAGAAATTCTTATGTCAAAACCAATTCTTTATGGTTTATACGGCGGATTCATGGCTGGTCTTTTTGAAGAAACAGGCCGTTTTATAACTTACAGAATTCTTCTGAAAAAAGAGAAAGACAAATATGTTGATGATAAAACAGCTTTTGCTTACGGGGCAGGACATGGTGGATTTGAAGCTTTTTATATTCTTGTTGTTTCAATGATTACAAATCTTATTTTTGGGGTTATGATTAATACAGGAAATACAGAACTTCTTTTTACAGGTCTTGATGAAGCAAAACTAGCGGCAGCTCAGAATGTATTGAACCAGCTGGTAACACTTAGCCCATGGACTTTCCTTTTAAGTGTAGTTGAGCGTTTTGGTGCCGTTGCATGGCATATGGCTGCATCGGTACTGGTCTGGTTTGCCGTAAAAAATAAAAAGTTCTGGCTTTATCCTTTAGCAATCCTGCTTCACATGGTTCTGGATATGCTGGCAGTAATTGGAATGCAGTTTGGTGTACCAATTGCATTGATTGAAGTATTTCTTTATCTGTACTCTGCCGCCTGCATTTTCTTTGCCTGGAAAGTTTGGAAGAAAGAGACATGCTGAACTTGCTTCAGTATGTCACAAAGGAATCCCGAAACAAGTCCGGGATGACATGGAAAAGTTCGGGATGACTAAAAAAGGAAGGTTTGAGTGAAGATTTATCAGGTAGAAGAGTTAGTCGGTATTACAAAAAAGAATATCCGTTTTTATGAGGATGAAGGACTTTTGAATCCGGACAGAAATCCTGAAAACGGATACAGGGAATATTCCCTGAAAGATGTGAAGCAGCTGAAAAAAATCAAACTGCTCCGCAAGCTTGATGTATCACTGGAAAACATTCGCCTGATGATGAATGGGAAAATGTCTTTTGAAGAGGCAATGAACCATCAGATTGTTGAACTGGAAAAAAAACAGAAAGACGCGGAACTTATGGTTCAGTTCTGTCATAAAATGAAGACAGAGATTTCTGATTTTTCACAGCTTAATTCAGAAAAGTATCTTTCAGAGATGAATAAAATGGAAACTGAAGGAACTAAGTTTTTGGATATTGAAAAACAGGATATAAGCCGAAAAAAGAAATCGGGGGCAATAATTGCTGCGGTAATAGTTTCCATTGCAATTCTGGCATCCCTGGTTCCTGCTATGATTCTGCTTTTTAGAGCTGCAGAAACCCGGTCTTACGGATTTGTGGTTTTTGTTATAACAATAATACTTGTGACTGGAATTTCAGTCGTATTAAAACAGAGAATAAAAGAAATAAATGGAGGCGAAGAATATGAAGCTCGTAACTATTGATTCATTTCCAGGAAAGGAATATGAAGTTTTAGGTGCTGTAAAAGGAACAATCGTTCATTCAAAAAATTTTGGACGTGATTTTATGGCTGGTTTGAAAACACTGGTAGGTGGGGAAATTGCAGGTTACACAGAAATGCTGAATGAAGCCCGCCAGATTGCTACAAAACGTATGGTGGATGAAGCAGAGGCACTGGGCGCTGATGCAGTAATCGGATTAACTTACGGTTCTTCTGCAGTAATGCAGGGAGCCGCTGAAGTAATTGCATATGGAACAGCAATTAAATTTACAAACTGAATTAAGGTGGTCTAAGTGAAAAGAAAGTTATTTTTTGTTTTTTCTATGATGATGCTGGGGTTTCTTTTTACAGGATGTTTTTCCGAGAAAGACAGCCCTTTTTACGACAGTGAATGGATAATGCAGAATTATGACAATAACGCACAGCTTTATTATCATCATCTGATTTTAAAGCCTGACCATTCTGTTATGCTTAGAAGTTCCTATGCAGATTCAGAGAATATTATTGTGTGGCGCGGAAAATATAAAATCAATTCGAAAAAAATAACTTTCAATTTTGAAGACTGCAGTCGTTTTGAAAAAGGTGAAAATGTGGGGCAGTATAGTGATAAGCGGCTTGTGAAGTTTTATACCGGGGAATATTTCTATTCACTTGGGCTTATCGGGGAAGATGGAAACCAGACTTATCACTTACAGCTGATCCGTCCTGAAAATCATTTTTATGGTGAAACCAAAGATATTTACGGGAACTATTTTGAAGAATTTGTAAAAGTTCCCGGAAAACTTCAGTCTTTTGATGATTGAGACTTTTTTTACCTTATACCTTGTATATTTCGGACTTATTTGTATAATAGTTTTTATTTTTCGGAGGCTGCGTCTATGGCTAAACAAAAGTACGAAATGAAAACAGAACGATCTCAGAAAATGAATGAAGAAGGTCTTCTTCAGCTTAGAGGGACAGTTTTGGCACCTTACCTGCAGCTTGCGACGGCTCTTATCGGAAAAGCCCGTCATGCCGGTGGAAATATGTTCCGTCATCAGATGGATACTCTGGCAATTCTCATAGACTATGGTTATATTGATCCTGTTCTTCTTAAGGCTTCTCTGGTTCATGATACAATAGAAGATATTAAGGATTTTTCACCTGACTTAATCCGAAATGCTGATTCTGACGGTCCGGAAGTTCTGGAACTTGTTATGGAAGTAACAAAGCGGGAAGGGGAACAGAAAAAAGATTTCCTCCGTCGCATTATTGATGACGGAAGTCAGAAAGCTAAAATCCTGAAATGTGCAGACCGAATTTCAAATATGATTTCACTTGGCTATGTTACCGACAGTGAATTTATTGAACGATACTGTAATGAAACTGAATTCTTCCTTCTTCCGATAGCAATCGAGGTTGATTTCAATATGTACCAGGAACTGATAAATCTTATTATCACCCGCCGTAAGTTCCTGGAAGACTGGAAGAAGATTAATAACGAATAAGGCTTACAAAATAACAGATTATTAAAATCTCTATTGT